>JAJXWU010000093.1 GCA_021781425.1 Pseudomonadota bacterium | reverse complement strand
ATAGCGATCACGGTGGAAGGCGCCAACATCATGACGCGCAGCCTGATGATCTTCGGCCAGGGCGCGATCCGTTGCCATCCGTTCGTGCTCAAGGAACTGCATGCCGCGCAATTGCCCGATTACCGCGAGCGCCTGACCGAATTCGACCGCGTGCTGTTCCGCCACATCGGCTTCGCCATTTCCAACGCTGCGCGCAGCTTCGTGCTCGGCCTCACGCATGCGCGTCTCGGACGCGCGCCGGGCGACAAGTACACGCGGCGCTTCTATCGCAAGCTCAATCGCTACGCCGCGAATCTGGCGCTTGCCGCCGATACGGCCATGCTCACGCTCGGTGGCAAGCTCAAGTTCAAGGAAAGAATCTCCGCACGCCTCGGCGACGTGCTGTCCAATCTCTACATCGCCAGTGCGATGCTCAAACGTCATGAAGATCAAGGCCGACCGGTCGCCGACCAGCCGCTGCTGGCGTGGGCATTCCACGACTGCGCGTATCGCATGCAGAGCGCGCTCGACGGCGTGCTGCGCAATTTCCCGATCCGCCCGGTGGCCTGGTTGCTGCGCGCATTGATCTTTCCGATCGGCCGCCGCGAAGCGCCGCCGTCGGACCGTCTCGGCCACCGTGTCGCCACGATCCTGTGCGCGCCCAATGACGCGCGTTCGCGCCTCGCCGAATGGATCTATTTGACGCCGAGTGCGAACAACCCGGTCGGACGCATGAACGCGTTGCTCCCGGACGTCATTGCCGCTGAACCCGTCGAACGCAAATTCGCCAAGGCGCTCAAGTCGGGAAGCGTAAAGGCGCTGGATGCTGACGCACAACTCGCCGAAGCCGAGCATTTGGGCGCAATTTCGCCAGACGAACGCAAATTGCTCGAGCGCGTGCGCGCGGCGGCGCAGGAATTCATCGACGTGGACGATTTCGATCCGGCTGAGTTGCGCGCGGCGGTGGTGCGGCCGAAACCGGGGCTGCGCAGCGTAGCCTGATCAGCGCGCGGAAACTGTTGCGTTGTCTTGCAGTTCCCGCGCCCGCCCCACGCGCCAGCCGAGGAAACTCGATGCGCCCGCCGCCAGGATCGACAAACCCGCCAGCCCGGCGATCGCCACGCCGGCGCCGCGCAGTGCGTTCAACCCGCTGGTGATGACCACGTCGCCGAAACGCCAGACCACGGTGTCGATGAAGTTCTTGCCCTTGTAACGCGTCTCCGCATTGACCAGCGTGTACAGACTGTCGTACGCCGGCTTGAACACGCCATAGGCGCTGGCACGCGTGATCACCGCGACAACGGCAATCCAACCCACGCCGAACACGATCAGGCCGGCGAGCATGGCCGCCTTGACTGCGCCGTCCAGCACCAGCGCCCAGACCGACCCCAGGCGCACCATCAATTCGCGCGTGAGCAGAACTTGCAGCGCCGCCTGCAAAAGGTTCGTGCCGAGGTCCAGGCTGGCGGCGAAATCGATGCGCGCCGCGGCCGTGTGGAAATGTGCGTGGCTGTAATCGGCGAGCAGCGCATAGACCACCGTGCCGACGCTGTCTCCGAGCAGCATCAGGACGGCAAGCCGGAACAGCAGCGGCGAGGAAAACGTGATCGCAGCGCCAGCCATCACGCCGCCGCCGATGATGCGCTCGTCGCGGCGCGCATCGCCGCGCACCGGATGTGCACGCGACCAGCGCAACAGCGCGAAGATGCATGCCAGCGCCGCCGCGAGCAAAGCCGCCGAAATGCACAGCAACCCGGCAACGCCAACGCGAAAAACCAGTTCGCGCGTGAGAATCGGTCCGGCTATGGCTCCCAACGGCCCGCCGAGCGCGATCAGCGGAAACAGGCGCCGCGCTTGTTTGGCATCAAACAGGTCGGCCATGAAGCTCCAGAACACGGCAACCACGAACAGGTTGAAGACGCTGCCCCAGACGAAAAAAACCGTACCGAGCAGGCGCGCGCCGATCTGCGCCTGCATCTCGAACATGGGCACGAAGGCGAGCGTGCCGGCAATGCATAGTGCATACACCGCAGGCACGAAGCGACGGCGATTGAAGCGCGCGACCAGAGCGCCGAACAGCGGTGTCAACGCGAGTGTGACGACGAACGTGGCGCTGTAGAAAACCGGCAGTTCGATCGAGCCGACCGCCGCGGACAACTGGTCGCGAACCGGACGGATGACGTAGTACGCCGTGAGCACGAAGAAAAAGTAAGTAGAGCCGAGCAGCACCGCAGGCCATTCGCCGGGTTCCACGCGCAACCAATGCGCCGCACGCGACGCGCCGGTCTCGGAATGCGGATCCGTCACTAGGGCACCTCGCCGGAATTCGCGCTTAGCGTAACATGCCGGCATGATCGCAACGCTCGCCTCCATCCATGTCTACCCGCTCAAATCCTGTGCGCCGCTGGCGCTGGATTCTGCTCGAGTCGAGGCGCGCGGCCTTGAACACGACCGCCGCTGGATGGCGGTGGACGCGAGCGGCAAGTTCCTCACCGGACGGCAGCATCCGCGCCTGACCCTGATTCGCGCCGAACCCGATGACGCCGGCACGCTGCGCCTGCGCGCGCCGGACATGCCGGAACTACGGCTGATGCCCGCGCCGGATCGGGCGCGCCGTACGGTCGAAGTCTGGGACAGCCGCGTCGATGCGCTTGTGGCCGACGCGGCAGCCGACGCCTGGATCAGCGCGTTCCTCGGCATTCCCGCGCGCTTCGTGCATATGGATGCCGATTGCCTGCGCAACGCCGATCCCGACCACTCGCAGCCGGGCGATATCGTCAGCTTTGCCGACGGCTATCCGTTGCTCGCAATCTCGCAGGCGGCGCTGGATCTGCTCAATTCCAAACTGGCGCAGCCAGTGCCCATGCTGCGCTTCCGCCCAAACCTCGTTATCGCCGGAACCACGCCGCATGCAGAAGACGATTGGCAGTGCGTGCGCATTGGTGGCCTGGAATTCGATGTGGTCAAGCCCTGTATCCGCTGCGTGTTCACGACGGTGGATTTTACGCGTGGTGTGTTCGACGAATCCGGTGAGCCGCTGCGCACGCTGCTCACCTACCGCAGAACTGCCAAGGGCGTGAGCTTCGGTCAGAATCTGATTCCGCGCGGGGCCGGTACGCTGCATGTCGGCGATACGCTGACAGTCCGGACCTGACCGCCAGGCGCAGCGGTTGCAATGGGGCAACGACGAAACCACACCTTCAGGATCTGCGCAGTTATGTGCAATGGTTTGACCATGCGCTGGCCCCGGAATTTTGCACACGCATGACCGAGGCATTCGACCAGATGCCGCGATTCCAGACGCCTAACGGTCGGGGGTTTCGCAAAGACTGGGAGAACAGCGCCTGGACCGAACTCGACATCAGCCCCACGCAGACGCCGCCTTCAAAGGGTATTTTTGCGACCAGATCGGAAAGTATCTGCAAGCGTACAACGAGCGCCTGGGGCTGACTCTTGCGGTACCCGAAAGCCCGTATCTGGAAGCACTGCGCATCAGGCGATATCGAGCCGGCAGCGACGAAGGCTTTCACCCGCATTTCGACGCCGCCGACGAGAAATGCAAACGTTTCATGGTTTTTCTGTGGTATCTCAACGACGTCCGCGAAGGCGGTCAAACCGAATTCTGTGACCTCGGCCTGAGAGTCGATGTCCGCGCCGGACGGTTGCTCATGTTTCCGCCTTTCTGGCTGTTTCAGCACGCCGGTTTGGCACCGCTATCGAACGACAAGACCATCGTCTCAACCTCCATGCTGTTCGATCCAGCACCGCGCAAATCCGACCGATAGCGCGCGACCCTGGTCTGTTGCCGATGCGGCTGTGCCATGTTGCGCTGCGATGGAGCATCTGCTCTAGCCATGCACCGTAGCCTCGCCCGGTCATGACTTACGACACCATCATTGTCGGTGCCGGCTCCGCCGGTTGCGTGCTTGCCAACCGGCTCAGCGCGAATCCGAACCGGCGCGTCCTGCTGCTCGAGGCCGGTCCGCGCGACTGGCATCCATTCATCCACATGCCCGCGGGCATCGCCAAACTGGTCGGCAAGAAAGGTATAAATTGGGATTATTCCACCGAGCCCGAAACGCATCTCAACAATCGCCGCCTGTGGTGGCCGCGCGGCAAGGTACTTGGCGGCTCCAGCTCGATCAACGCCATGTGCTACATCCGCGGGGATGCGCGTGACTACGACGAATGGGCGAACCTGACTGGCGACGTACGCTGGAACTGGAACGGCGTGCTGCCGTATTTCAAGCGCGCCGAAGCGAATGCGCGCGGCGCCGACGTGTTGCACGGCGCGGACGGCCTGCTCTCCGTTTCAGATTTGCGCTACCGCAATCCCCTGTCGCAGGTGGCGATCGATGCCGCCGTGGATTGCGGCCACCCGCTCAATCCCGATTTCAATGGGCCGAGTCAGGCCGGCTTCGGCTTCTACCAGGTCACCCAAAAGGACGGCGCGCGCTGCTCGGCCGCTGCCGGCTACCTACGCGCGGCGCGCGACCGCGCGAACCTGGCGGTGCGCACGCGCGCAGTGACGCACCGCATCCTGCTCGACGGTCAGCGCGCGGTCGGCGTGGACTATCGCCACCACGGCCGCCTCACCCGCGCCGAAGGCCGCGAAGTGATCCTGTGCGGCGGCGCGATCAACTCGCCGCACCTGTTGATGCTCTCCGGCATCGGTCCGGCCGATCATCTGCGCGAGATCGGTGTCCCCGTCGCGCACGATCTTCCCGGCGTCGGCGCGAATCTGCAGGATCACCTGGACATCTGCACTCTGCAGCGCTCGACCCAACCGCTCACCTACGATCACTTGAGCGATATCGCGGTGGCGTTGCGCTATTACTCGGGCCACAACGGACCCGGCACTTCGAACGTTGCCGAAGCCGGCGGCTTCGTGCGCACGCGCCTGGCGCCGGACGCGCGCTGCGACATGCAGTTCCACTTCGTGCCGGCGCTGCTCGACGACCACGGCCGCCATCGCATGCCCGGCTACGGCTACACGATGCACGCCTGCGGGCTGCGCCCCCGCAGCCGCGGCACGATCCGCCTGCAATCGCTCAATCCGGCGATGAAGCCCGCGATCCGCGCCAATTACCTTAGCGATGCCGAAGGTTTCGATCTGAAAATGCTCATCGAAGGCGTGAAATACTCGCGCGAACTCTTCGCCGCCGCGCCGTTCGATGCGTACCGCGGCGAGGAAATCTTCCCCGGCACCGCTGCGGCGACCGAGGCCGACATTGCCGCCTTCATCCGGCGCAAGGCCGAAACGATCTACCACCCGGTCGGCACCTGCCGCATGGGCGGCGACGACAACGCGGTCGTTGATTCCGAAATGCGCGTGCGCGGCGTCGCCGGATTGCGCGTGGTCGACGCCTCGGTGATGCCGTGTCTGCCCGGCGGCAACACGAATGCACCGACGATCATGATCGCCGAACGCGTGGCAGATTTTATTTCAGGCAATCAAGCAGCCTGATCGAGCTGCGCGGGCAGCGGGCAGTGCAGCGCCGCGCAGATCGTGCGCAAGAGTTCCGCCTCGGTGACGCTGATCTTGCCGTCGGCGCCGATCGCGGCGGTCAGGCCGCGCACCAGCAGTTCCTTGCCGGCCGGGGTGAGCGTGTCGAGAATCGGCAAAGCGCGATCCAGGGCCACCATCCATTCCTCGCGCTGAGCGTACGGCGCGATGTCGCCGGGCAGCGTTTCATTCATGCCAACGAGGTAGGCGCGTTCGGCATCGGCGTCGTTGTCGGCGCCATATTCGGCGACGATAGCCAACGCGTCGGCTGCCTCCGGCGCGCAAGACGTAAGTTTCATCGAGCCGGTCGGCCGCGCCTTGGACGGATCCAACGCGTCCACCACCTGCACGCCGACGAGTTTGGCGAGGCAATATTCCTCCAGACGCACTTCGCCATCGGCCTGAATCAGCTCGTTGAGTCCGATCAGGAACGTTTGCAACTGTGGCCGCGGCTGGCGGCGCAGGGCCGGAAACGCGATCTGTGCCAGCGGCAGGCGCTGCATCGGATGCAGGCCGTCCGTTTCCGCAACGATCTCCTCGACGCCCTTGCGCGTGTCGGCACCGAAGCGCTTTTCCAGCAACGCAAGCTGCTTGCCGCGCATAGCCGCATCGGTGTCGAGGGCCAGCGCGAACACCACCTGCATGCAGCGCGTACCCATGTAGGCCAACGCGCGCAGCTTGTCGGAAATGGTGGTGTGGATGGCGCCGGCAGTTCGATAGTCGTCGTTGCCGGGTTTCGCAACCTGGGTGACCACTTCCTTCGGTGTCAACGAGATTTCCGCATCGGCTTGCGGCAAGGCGGTCTTCATCGCCGGCGCTGCGGCGGGTGCGCTCGTAGCCGCAGCGGAGGCAATCGCCGCGGGTGCGAAGCCGGAGATCGAGACTTGTGCGCCATCGGATTCGCCAACCGACACGGGATTGGCCCAGGCCTTGGCGATGGCGTCGAGTTCGGCCGGATTGAAGGCCGGATCGATCGCCTTGATGCGCAGATGCAGCGGCGGGTGCGTGGCGAACAGTGCCGAATAGCCGACGCCATCGCCGAACAGCATGTGCGCCACTTCCTCGGTCTCGCCGCTGGCGAGCGTGGAGCCGTCAGGCAGACTTCCGATCTTCTTTAGCGCGCCGGAGATGCCGCGCGTCTGCCGCGTGAACTGCACGGCCGAGGCATCGGCTAGATATTCGCGCTGGCGCGAGATCCCAGCCTTGATCAGGCGGCCGAAGAACACGCCAATGTAGCCGACGGCGAGAATCGCGATGCCGATCAGCACGGCATAGCCCGAATCGCGGCTGCGCCCGGTGTTCGCCGCGATCTTGCGGCCGATGATGCCGATCACGAGGATGCCGAACAGCACACCCATCAGGCGGATGTTCAGGCGCATGTCGCCATTGAGCACATGGCTGAACTCGTGCGCGATCACACCCTGCAATTCCTCGCGGTTGAGCTTGTCGAGGCAGCCCTGTGTCACCGTCACCGCCGCGTCGGCAGGCGTATAGCCAGCGGCGAAGGCGTTGATCGCCGGCTCGCCTTCGAGTACGTAGACCTCCGGCACCGGCACGCCCGAGGCGATGGCGATTTCCTCGACCACGTTGCGCAGGCGCTGGTGCGCGAAATCCGTCGTCGTCGGCTCGACGAACGTAGCGCCGAGCTGACGCGCGACCACGCCGCCGCCGCCGCGCAGCGCGGTGATCTTGTACAGCGAACAGCCGCCGATGATGCCGACCACGAGCACGCTGTTCCAGAACATCACGGCGCCGAATCCGGGATGTACGCCATGCCCGGACGAACCGAAGGCGAGGAAGAGCACGAAATCGAGCGCGCCGACGATGCAGGCCACCGCGAGCACGAACAGAATCAGCATGCGCCGGGTGTGCGCGCGCGCACGCTCCTGCTGCGCGAAGAAGTTCATCGCCGTGCCCCTACTGCGCTCTTCAGACTCAGCTGAAGGACACCTTCACCGCCTTCTTCGCCTCCGGCGATTCCACTTCCCACGACGTGGCCGGCGCGAAGTTGAACATGTTGGCAATGATCGAACTCGGAAACACCTCGCGCTTGTTGTTGTAGTACATCACACCGTCGTTATAGGCCTGGCGCGCGAAGGAGACCTTGTTTTCTGTCGAAGTCAGCTCCTCCGACAATTGCAGCATGTTCTGATTGGCTTTCAGGTCCGGATAGTTCTCGGACACCGCGAACAGGCTCTTGAGCGTACCGGTCAGCTGATTCTCGCCTGCGGTCAATTGCTGCATCGCCTGCGGATCGCCGGGGTTGGCCTTGGCGGCGGCCAGGCCGCCCATCGCGGCGCCACGCGCCGCGATCACGGCTTCCAGGGTCTGGCGCTCGTGCGCCATGTAGGCCTTGGCGGTCTCGACCAGGTTCGGGATCAGGTCGTAGCGACGCTGCAGTTGCACATCGATCTGCGCGAACGCATTCTTGTAACCGTTGCGCGCGGTGACCAGGCCGTTGTAGATGCCGACCAGCCAGAACACGATGACGGCGATGACGATAAGCAGGATTATTGAACCCATAACACACGTGCTCCCGTTTGGCGTTACCATGACGCCCCGTGCGAAAAGCATAGCACGGTCGAATCCGCTGCCGTGCGGACGTTCCGAACGAGGGTTTCAGCGCATGATTTCTTCGCGTACGCCGCTGGCGCTGGCGTTGTTCGTGCTCGTGTTGCATGCGGCCGCCGCCGATGCTCGCGGCGCGCGCGCGCATTGGTCGCATCGCAGCGCCGATCGGGGCGTGCACGTGTCGTCGAATCCGAAGGCGGTCGCCAGGGAATTCGACGGCTGGCTGGACCAGATCGAGCAATCCGGACAGATATCGGGCATGGCCGCCGCCATTGTCAAGGACGATACGGTGCTCCTGCAGCGCGGTATCGGTTATGCGGACGCAAGCCGCGGACTCAAAGTACAGCTGGACTCGCCCTTCCGGCTTGCGTCGCTGTCCAAGGCCTTCGCCAGCGCGCTGACGGCCATGCTGGTCGACGAGGGCATGCTGAGTTGGGATACGCGCGTGGCCGGCGTGCTGCCCACGTTCGAGCTGAAGAACATCGAGGCAAGCGAAAAACTCACCGTGCGCGACATCCTGAGCCAGCGCGTCGGCCTGCCGCATAACACCTACGACCGCCTGCTCGAGCAGGACGAACCCTACGAGGAACTGGTCGAGAAACTGCGCGATGTGCCGATGACCTGCGATGTTGGCGACTGCTACGGCTACCAGAACATCACGTTCGCGCTGATCGGTGACATCACCTATGCCGTCAGCGGCGACTTCTTTTATCACGAAGTCGAAAAACGCATCTTCCATCCGCTCGGCATGAACGATGCCACCTATGGCCGCGATGCGCTCGAGGCGAGCCGCGACTGGGCGCGCCCGCATGCGCGCCACGGCCGTGCCTGGGTGCCGATTTCGATCAAGGAAGCGTATTACCACGTGCCGGCCGCGGCCGGGGTAAATGCCAGCATCAAGGACATGACACAGTGGCTCATCGCGCAGATGGGCGGACGCCCGGACGTGCTGCCGGAAAAACTGCTTGCCACCGTGCACACGCCGTTGGTTGAAACCCCCAGCGAGCGCCATGCTACGCCGTGGCGGCGCGCGCGCCTGGAAGACGCGCAGTATGCGCTCGGCTGGCGCGTTTACGATTATGCCGGGCAGACCCTGATCTACCACGCCGGCGCGGTGCAGGGTTACCGTTCGATGATCGCGTTCTTCCCGAAATACCGTTTCGGCGCGGTGATGCTGTGGAACTGCGAATGCGCGCTGCCCGGCGGCCTGATGCCCATGCTGCTGGATCGCTACCTCGGCCTGCGCGAAGTGGATTGGGCCGGGCTGGAATCGCTGCGGCCGGCGCGGCGCAGAGTGGCGGCTCGCGAGAAACAGTTGGCCGCTGGGCCCTAGCCGGATGCTGATCGCCGAACACTTTTTCCTGATCGCCTGCGACCCGCGCACGGGGATGCTGACGTGGCCGCGGCGCGCGCAGGACGCCGGCGAACTGGTGGCTGCGTCGATACTCGTGGACCTGGCGGCGAGCGAGCGCGTGCATTTGCATGAAGGACGCCTGCGCACCGACGCGCAAATGCCGCTCAAGCACCCGCTGCTCACCCGGGTGATGGATCTGCTGGCCGGGGGCCATGCGACCGTCACCGAGGCGATGGATCTGATCGCACGCGGCATGGCGCCGTTGTCAGCCGAGATTCTTGACGCCCTGTTCCGTCGCGATCTCGTGCATCGCATCGAATTCCGCGACTGGCGCCTGCGCAAACGCCTGCGCTATCCACTGCGCTCGGTGCAAGCGCGCAACGAGGCCCTGCAATTGCTCCAGTCCGCCGCACACACGGACGACACGTCCGGATTGGCGCTGCTCGTGCTGGCCGATGTCAGCGGCATACTCGCCACCCATCTGAACGCGCATGACCACGCTCCGGCCGTGCAAAAGATACTGGCGCTCAACCACGTAGAAGCGTGGGCGCCGCAACCACGGCGGGTGCTGGCGGCTGTAAGGGACGCGCTGCTCCGGGATTGAGGTCGAAGCGCGCGACATGCGTTTCATCGCATGTCGCAAACGTTCTGCTCGCTGCGCTCGCGCCGTTGCCAAGCTCGCGCATCCAGCGCTCGCCAAGCAACCCGGCCCTTCGCTTCCTGCTCAGGGCGTTCGGCCTCGCGCGACATGCGTTTCATCGCATGTCGCAAACGCTCGGCCTTACCCCCCCAGCTTGAACTCGATACGGCGGGTGGCTTGTTCCTCGACCGGCTTGCCGTTGACCATGCGCGGTTTGAACGTCCAGCGCCGCACGGCTTCCAGTGCGGCCTGGTCGAACATGCGGCTGGGCTGGGCATTGGTTACCTTGGCATTGGTCACCTTGCCGTCCACGGTGATCGTGAACTGCACTTCGACCCAGCCCTGACGGCGCGAGCGGAACGCCTCCGGCGGATAGCTCGGCGCCACCGACTTGAGCAATTGCGCGGGCGTGGTGACCGGGGCGGGGGCGGGCGCGGCAGCAACCGGTGGCGGAGTCACGGGCTTTTCCGCTGGCGGCGGCACGGGTTTGGGTGGCGCCGCGGCCGCGGGTTCCGGAGCGGGCGCGGCGGCGGCCTGCGCGGCCGCTTTTTGATCTGCAGCGGCCTTGGCCGCTGCGGCCGTCGCTGCCGCGGTGGCAACTTGCTGATCGTGTTCGGCCTGCTTCTTCTTGGCGTCGAGCTTGCCGCGCAGGATGGTCAAGGTGTAGTTGCTCGGATCGAACTTGGCCAACTCGTCGATCACGCGCGAAGCCTCGTCCAGACTGCCACCGTTGATTTCCTGCTCGACCGCGCCGGTCGCGAACGGAAACATCTCACGCAGCGCCGACTCGGCGATGTGGTTCTTCGGATCCTTGGCCAGCACCTGCAGGTAGTATTCCAGCGCGTTATTGCCCTGTGGCGCGACATAACGTTTCTCGCCGAACGCCGCGGACGCCGCTTTCATCAGCTGGTCCTCGGTCATTTCGGGCGCCGGTGCCGCGGCGGGAGTCGCGGCCGCAGGAGCCGCAGTGGACGCAACCGGAGCGGCTGGTTTCGCTGGCGCCGGCGGCGGCGGCGCGTTGCCGCCGCAAGCGGCGACGATCAGGCCAAGCACCGCGACGGGAAGAAACCGGGTAAACCGGGAAGCAGCGGGTGAAGTGTTGGGGATTTTGTCGGCCATGATCGAAAAGTCCGCTGAAGGAAAAGGATCCGCGCCTTTTCGCCTGCAACTCTCTGGCCAACCGCGTCATCGGGCTCCCGGCCCCTGACTCGGCCACAGCGCGGTATGCACAAGGTAGCGCACTGTGACGGCTGCCGCAAATGCGTGCGTGCGCTCGCCCCGCTGTCGGGCCCTGCACCGGCGGGATTTGGCAGGAGCCGGCCCGCCGCGCTATTCGAACCCGTTCTTGAAGATTTCGTCGTTGTCTGGAATCACCAGCAGGTTTGCCGACATCGCCGGCAGCCCGGCCAGGGTCAGCGCCGCGCCTGCGACATTGCCGCTGCCGGTCTGCGCCAGGGCGGTGGTTCCGGTGAATCCGTAGAGCTTCCAGGCCGCCGTGTGACTGGCGTCGAAACTCAGCGTCACGTCATGCGCGGCCGTGTCCTTGTTGGTAAGCAGCACGAACGTGCGCGCGTTGCCGTGAAAGGCGTAAGCGCCAATCTGATCGACATTGGCGCTGATGGCGCCGATGCTGTTGCCCTGCACTTTCGCTCCGCTGCCGTCGTAATCGAGAAAGATGGAATATCCGCGTTCGGCCAGACTGTTCGCTGCGGGCGCGATCCAGCGCGTTGCCAGATCCACCCCTTCGCGCGCGAATATCGCCAACGCCTCGGCTTCCGCCACGGCGCCGCTGTCGGTATTGTCCTGGTCCCAGGCGTATTCGGTAATCGCCAGTTTTGTGCCGGGGCAATACTGATCGATCCAGGCCTTCACGCGTGGAATGAAATCCGGTGCGGCCAGATAATCGGGCGCAGAATCGCCCAAGGTGCCAATCCAGGATTCCGAGATCCACGTCGGATCGTACAACTCCTTCAACGAACGCAGACGACGCCCGATCGTCCCCGGATCGTTGGCATTGCTGTAGATCGACCCACTGGCACCGTTCGGATCCTGTGGGTACCAATGCAGGTCGAGATAGTCGACCAGGTGCATGCCGCTTGCCAGCGGGTTGGCACAGACCTGCTGCAAATACCAGGCAACGAAGGGCAAGCCACCGTGGTTGCTGCGGTCGGCGCCGTTCGTGCAGTTGCCGGCAGCCGAATCGGCGGCGGAGCTGAACAAATCGCAGTAGCCCCAGGTCACCGGGCCGGTGACGAGTGCGTTCGGCTCCTGCAGCTTGATCGCGCTCGCGTAGGCGACGGTCTTGTTCCAGATCTCGTCATAAGTCGCAGGCGCGGGATGCACATCGCGGTGGGTGGAGTTCCACAGCATCACCTCGTTGTCGAGCGTGAACAGCTTCACGCCGCCGTTCGCCGCGGTGCCGAACGTCGATTGCAAATGCGCAATCCAGGCCTGCTCGAAACCCGGCGCCGCGGCCACCGACGTATCCGCCGGATCGTTGCCGGTGACCGGCGTGCGACTCGGGTAATAGCCGTTTCCGGCATTTGGATCGTAGGGATCGACGGCTTGCTGCGGACCGTACTTGGCAACCGAAAATCCCACTGTATAGGGATGCTGCGTCGCACTGTCCGCGCGCGGCGTCCAGCCGATTGTCGGGATCGTCAGCAGTGGTTGCGCACCCGCACCAATCGCGCCGCTAATGAAGGTATCCGCGGAATTACCGGCCGGCGGCGTACCGATGCACGTCGGCGCCGTGCAATCGGGGATGTTTTCGAAGTAATAATCGTTGGCCGTGTTGTGGATGTCGGCCTGCCAGTTGTAACGCGTCGTTGAATTGCCGCCCCAGCGATCGACCGTGTAACCCATCTGCCGATTGCGCGTCGCATTACCGTAAGCCACGCCGAAAATCCGCGGATTGATCGCGTTGCCAACGGCGCCCGCATTGACGCTCACGTTCACCGCGACGCCACTCGGGAGCGGCGTAGTGCGCGCATTGAACACGATCTGATCGATGAATACGGCGGGCTGTCCGCCGGCATCGTTGCTGCCGTTGGCATCCATGATGACCAGGCAGTTGAAGGTGCCGTGGGTCAGGCCAGCGCTGTTGAAATCCAGTGTCACCAGCGCCCAGGAGTTTGGGGGAATCACGCCGCCGGCGACCTGGGAAGACAAAGGATACGTCTGGCTGATCGCGCCGTAGTTGTCGCAAACATATGCCTGCAACAACTGGCCGCCGCTGTTGCCGCCGTTGATGTAAAACGTCAGGCTTTGATAGTCGGCGACGGAAAACTCGTTGGCGCCGGCCACCAGCTGCAGTCCACCCCAGTTGCGCGCCACGAAGCGGATTGAATCCGTGCTTCCCGCATACGTTGGAGTGGTGTTGATCAAACTGTAATCGGCCGTGTTCGCCCAACTGCTGTCAGCGAACCCACTTTGCAACGCATTGTCGTAGACGACCAACGGCGCCGCGGCATTTGCCGCCGTCGCGACCAGAACCAGCATCGACATGCTAACGAGACGCATCACGTCACCCCTTCGCGTGGAAAGGGAGGCTAGCAATTCGTGCGCGGACGCGTCCGGTCGTGTGTCACATTCTCACCGCGAGCATGTGCGGCTGAGCCCGCCATCGGGTTGGCCGCTCGATGGTCACGGCACTTCAGCCTGGGGGAGAATCCGATAAGGACTCTCCCTGCGCTGGGCAAGTCGCAGGGAGAGCTAACCGTCTTGCAGATGCCAATCGTTTTGCAGTTGATAGTTTCTGGTAACACCCGCCGCGAAACCCGGCTTGCGCCTGGCTTCGCGGCATTCCCGGACGCCGATTCCTCGTCCGGTTGGCTCAGGCCGCTCCGTCGACCACACAAACGAGCCGGAGTATTGCCTTGCGAAGCCTTATTTCTTCTTCGCGGTCTTACGTGCAGTCTTCTTCGCGGCCTTGGCCTTCACGGTTTTCTTGGCCGCCTTCTTCGCGGGTTTCTTCTTTGCAGCTTTCTTCATAGCCATATCGCGTCTTAGCTCCTCGTCAGTTGGTAGTTGCTGCCCAGTAAAAGCGTGCAGGAACGCTTCGCACAGCAGATCGCTGTTCGTCGCATGCCTGAGATTGCCCACTTGCCGGCGTGTGCGTTCATCGGAGAGAAGTTTGAGTACGTGAAGCGGTATCGATACCGTCACTTTTTTCACGGCGACCGATTTGTGGCCGTGCTCGATGTAGGGTTGTACGAACTTCGCTCCCGCCATAAATCCTGTTACGCGTGCGTTACGCCGAAGCAAAAATTATTCCCCGTTTTTTTTCCTGTCAACAGGTTTGTGCGCGCAGCGTCGGTCACGCGCCGCCCATCCTGCGCCAGCCGAGGTCAATTTGCCGGCGCGGCGGTCGGCCACGGGATTTCGACCAATTTGTCTGTATAGACATTTATACGTCTTTAATGCCGAATATAAAAACCCAGCGATACGCGGCGCGCGCTCTGCAGTGAACGAGCGCAAAGCAAGCAAATACGCGGCTTTCGGGCCCATCGGTCTCGATGCGCGTCGCGCACGTCGCGGCGCAACGCGATTGCCGCGACGCGTTCGCGCCGATATCGCGTTCGTCGACAAAGACATGTCGCGTGCCGCATGCGACGCGCGAAAAGTCGCGCCGGGCGCACTCGGACGCGGCCAAAAAAAAAAATCTCGCCTACCCTGAAACGACGCACTCGAACGCATCAATTGCGCAAAACTGCGCAACTTTCGCGGACGCGCAAACGCAGCGCGCGCACCGTTGTCGATGCGCGCGAACGAAGTTCCGGAGGATTTTTCTGCGCGATTGCGCGATGAAATTCGCGCAGCGGATGTCAATGTTCTTCGCTTTCGATCAGCTCGGCGTACGCATCCGGATCGAGCAACTCCTCGGTGTCCTCGGCGAGGTTGCTCGGCTTGACCACGAAGATCCAGCCTTCGCCGAATGCATCCTCGTTGATCGTCTCGGGTTTGTCCGCGAGCGCGCTGTTGACGGAAACCACCTTGCCGGAGACGGGAGCATAGACATCCGAAGCGGCCTTGACCGACTCGACCACGGCGCAGGCGTTGCCGGCGGTCACGTCGTCGCCGACACTGGGCAGTTCCACGTAGACGAGATCACCGAGCAGGCCCTGCGCATGATCGGAAATGCCGATGGTGACGGTGCCGTTGTCCTCGACACGCGCCCATTCGTGGGACTTCATGAATTTAAGGTCGCCGGGGATTTCGTTCATGGCTCAGGGTCCTGGGTGGATCGTCGCAAGTCGAATTCTACACACGAACAGGCCGGGTGAGGTCAACTGCCCGCGACAGGTTTGCCGTCTCTGACAAAAGGATATTTCACCACGCGTACCGGCACGAGCTTGCCGCGGATATCCACCTCGGCACGCTCCGCGATGCCGGCGGGAACGCGGGCGAAGGCAATGGACTTGCCCAGCGTCGGCGAGAACGTGCCGGAGAGGATTTCGCCGTCGCCATGTGCGGTAACCACGCGCTGGCCGTGGCGCAGCACACCTTTCTCGTCCATGACCAGGCCAACCATCGTGCGCCGGACGCCAGCGGCCTTCTGCTTTTCCAGCGCGGCGCGGCCGATGAAATCGCGACCCTCGTCCAGCGCCACGGTCCACGCCAACCCCGCTTCCCACGGCGTGATCGTCTCGTCCATGTCCTGACCGTAGAGATTCATGCCGGCTTCCAGCCGCAACGTATCACGTGCGCCGAGCCCCGCCGGTTTCACCCCCGCGGCGATCAGCTTGTTCCACAAGTCGATGGCGTGCGCCTGCGGCACGATGACCTCGTAACCGTCCTCGCCGGTGTAGCCGGTGCGCGCGATAAAGAGCCCGTCTCCATCCACAGCGACGAACTTGCCAATTTTGATGGCTTTCTCGCGCGTGACCGGGCTCAATACTGACTGCACCCTGGCGCGTGCGTTCGGCCCTTGCACAGCGATCATCGCGAGTTCCGCGCGCTCGGTCACCTTCACGCCGAAAGCGGCGGCCTGCTTTTCGATCCATGCCAGGTCCTTGTCGTGGGTGGCGGCATTGACCACGACACGGAAGAAATCCTCGGCCAGGAAATAGACGATCAAGTCATCGATCACACCGCCCGCATCGTTCAACATGCACGAATACAGCGCCTTGCCCGATACCTTGAGCTTGTCGATGCTGTTGGCGAGCAGATGACGCAGGAAATCGCGCGTCTTCGCGCCGTGCAGATCGACCACGGTCATGTGCGAGACGTCGAACATGCCGGCATCGCCGCGCACGGCGTGGTGCTCCTCGATCTGCGAACCGTAGTTGAGCGGCATGTCCCAGCCGCCAAAATCGACCATCTTGGCTCCAAGCGCGCGGTGAGTGGCGTTGAGAACAGTCTGTTGGGTCATGGCGGCGAAGAATGCGCGGAAACGACGCGCATTCTAACGTATGCCGGCTGCGCCCGTTCCGCGCCAGCGCAGCGCGTCGACCAGCAGCGTGAAGGCCAGCGAGGATTGCCGCCGGCTCGGGTAGTAGAGGTAGTAGCCGGGGAACGACGGCGTCCAGTCGTCGAGCACGTCAATGAGTTTCTTTTTCGCCAGATAGGGTGCGGCCACGTCTTCCATCACGAAGGCGAGTCCGAATCCGGCCAGCGCCGCATCGAGAATGTGCGCCGAGTGGTTGAACGCGAGCCGACCATCGACGCGCACGTTGATCTTGCGGCTGCCTTTCTGGAATTCCCAGGCGTACAGGTCGCCACGCGTCGCCAGGCGCAGGTTGATGCAATCGTGTTGCGTCAGGTCGCGCGGATGTTTCGGCGCCGGATGCTTTTGGAAATATGCCGGCGCACCCACGACCACCATGCGCTGCAATGGGCCGATGCGCACGGCGACCATGCCTTGCGCGACCTGCTCGCCGAGGCGCACGCCGGCGTCGAAGCGTTGCGCGACGATGTCCGTGAGCGCGCGATCGACGCTCAACTCAACCTTGACGTCGGGATACTTCGGCAGGAATTTCGCGAGCGCCGGCCATAGTATCGTCGTGACCGCGTGTTCGCCGGTGGTGATGCGAATCGTGCCTGCCGGTTTCTCGCGCAGTTCCGTCAGCGCAGCGAGTTCGGCCTCGATTTCCGCGAAGCGCGGCGCGACCGAATTCAGCAGGCGTTCGCCCGCGGCGGTAGGCGCGACGCTGCGCGTCGTCCGGTTGAGCAGACGCAGGCCGAGGCGGGCTTCGAGGCCGCGTAACGTGTGGCTCAGCGCCGACTGCGAGAGGCCGAGCCGCGCCGCCGCTTTCGTGAAACTGCCGTCGCGCGCGACGGCGACGAAGGCGCGCAGGTCGTCGAGATTGGCGTTTGCCATTCATGAATTCCGTTCATGGATTCATGTACAATTTACCATCTTATCACTGCGTCGTGCCGGCGCTAGAGTGTGCGCCATCGAATCGGAAGGAGCATCCAATGCAAAAGCGCACACTCGGAAAGGACGGCCTCGAAGTCTCGGGCCTGGGCTTGGGCTGCATGGGTCTGAGCTTCGGACTCGGCCCCGCGGTCGAAACGCGGCAGGGCATCGCGCTGATCCGCGCGGCGGTTGAGCGCGGCGTGACGTTTTTCGACACGGCCGAAATCTACGGCCCGTACGCGAACGAGGAACTTGTCGGCGAAGCACTCGCGCCATTCCGCGGACAGGTGGCAATCGCCACCAAATTCGGTTTCGGCATCGATGCGGATACCGGCAAGCCGACGGGCGGGCTCGACAGCCGACCCGAGCATATCAAGGCCGTCGCCGAAGCGTCGCTCAAGCGGTTAGGCATCGACGCGATCGACTTGTTCTACCAGCATCGTGTCGACGATGCAGTGCCGATCGAGGACGTCGCTGGCGCGGTCAAGGACTTGATCGCCCAAGGCAAGGTCAAGCACTTCGGCCTCTCCGAAGCCGGCGCAAATACGATACGCCGCGCTCATGCGGTGCAGCCGGTAGCGGCGCTGCAAAGCGAGTACTCGCTGTTCTGGCGCGAACCGGAACAGCAAATCATCCCGATGCTCGAAGAACTCGGTATCGGCTTCGTGCCGTTCAGTCCGCTCGGCAAGGGCTTTCTCACCGGCGCAATCGACGCGAACACGCAATTCGCGGAAGGCGATTTCCGCAACGTCGTGCCGCGTTTCGCAGGGGACGCGCGCAAGGCGAACCTCGCACTCGTCGAACTGCTGCGCGGGATCGCCGAACGCAAGCGGGCGACACCCGCGCAGATCGCGCTGGCGTGGCTGCTGGCGCAAAAGCCGTGGATCGTGCCGATTCCGGGCACGACCAAACTGCATCGTCTCGACGAGAACCTGGGCGCCGCAAATCTGGTACTGAGCGCGGACGATCTGCGCGACATCGCGCAGGCATCATCGCAGGTCGCGCTGCAAGGTGCGCGCTATCCGGAGCATCTGCAGAAGTTGGTGGGTCGCTGAGATGCCTCAGCTCGACGCCTTTTGCACCTTGAGCGTGGAGCCATCCACGCCGACGACCTCGACCGGCGTGCCGGCGGGCAATTCCGGACCCTCGGCCAGCCACAGCGAATCGCCGACGCGCGCCTTGCCCTGACCGTTGACGATGGCGGTTTCCAGCACGAAGCGGCGGCCGATGTATTGCTCGGCGCGGCGATTCAGATGCGGCAGGTCGGAACGCTCGCTCATCGCATGGCGCACGAAACGCCAGTAGACGAAGCAGCTGATGACCGCGAACACGGCGAACACGACCGATTGCACGCCGAACGACATGTCGGGGATGAAAATCAGCACGATCCCGAGCGCCGCCGCGGCAATGCCGATCCAGAGCATGAAGAATCCGGGCGCCATGAGTTCCGCGCCGATCAACGCCAGCGCGAGCAGCCACCAGCCATAATGCAAGGTCAGGTTCGCGAGCATGTCAGGCCTTCGGCAGCGATTTCGCGACCTGCTGCTCGGCGAGGCTGGACTTGGCCAATTCAGCGATGCCGGCCAGCGATCCAAGAACCCCGGTCGCCTCCATCGGCAACAGCATGATCTTCTGATTCGGCGCGCCGACCATGGCCTTGAGCGCATCCACGTATTTGGTCGCGACGAAATAGTTGATCGCGTTGATGTCGCCGGCGCGGATCGCCTGCGAGACCAGTTCGGTGGCCTTGGCTTCGGCCTGGGCGGAACGCTCGCGCGCCTCGGCTTCGCGGAACGCGGCTTCGCGGCGGCCTTCGGCGGCGAGGATCACCGACTGCTTCTCGCCTTCGGCCTTCAGGATCGCAGCCTGGCGGAAACCTTCGGCCTCGAGGATGTTCGCGCGCTTCTCGCGTTCGGCCTTCATCTGCCGCGCCATCGAATCGATCAGGTCGCGCGGCGGCTGGATGTCCTTGATCTCGATGCGGTTGCATTTCAGGCCCCACGGATGCGTGGCTTCGTCGACCACGCGCAGCAGGCGCGCATTGATGTCGTCGCGCTTGGACAGCGATTCGTCCAGATCCATCGAGCCGAGCACGGTGCGAATGTTGGTCATCACCAGATTCAGGATCGCCTGCTGCAGGTTGGCGACTTCATATGCCGCCTTGGCCGCGTCGAGCACCTGATAGAACACCACGCCATCCACACGCACCACCGCGTTGTCCTTGGTGATGACGTCCTGCGACGGCACGTCGAGCACCTGTTCCATCATGTTCATCTTGCGGCCCACGCGATCCCACAACGGATTCAAGACGTGCAAGCCCGGCGCCATCGTGCCGACGTAGCGACCGAACTTCTCCTTGGTCCACTCATAGCCCTGTGGAACGAATCGGATCGAGTATTTGACAAAGAGTATTCCAACCACGACCAGGGCCAGTGCGACCAAGCCACTCATGATGTTCTCCACCAAGCGATTGAATCGATGCGCAGTATAACCCGGCGATCTGTCACTGCGCGGCCGCGTAGAACGCGCGGAACGCCGGGGAAAAAACGTGCTCGTCCGGCGCGGATGGGTCCAGCGCCTGCGCCGCACGCGCATCGCGGCGCGCGGCATCCAGCTGGTTCTTGTCGCCCGAGCGCGCCAACGCGAAGCGCGCGGCGCTGCGCAGCAGATAGCCCTGAAATCGCGCGTGCGCGCCGGTGAGCATGTCTGTATCGAGCTTCGCTAGGCTGGCGTAACGGCCGGCCATCAGATCGTCGAAGGCGCGCACCAGCGCCGGCGGCGGAGCGGCCGGGACGGAAGCAGCCAGAGCGGGTTTGGCTGGTGCCGGGGCCGGCGGTGCATGCACTACCGGCGGCGTGGGCGCGGGGGGCGTAGCGGCCGGTGTACTTTGCGGCGTTGTGGATTTTTCCTCGACGCTCGCCACGGCCGGCTTGCATTGCGCCAGCAATTGTTCTTCCTGGTTGCGCAACTGGCGCAGGCGTCCCAGCATGCGCTGGTTCATCGGATCGTTCCATTCGGCTTTCGCTGCCGCGCAATCGCCGAGCTTGAACTGCGCCATGCCGAGAAAATGATGCGGCAGGTACGGCTGCGAATTGCCTTCGATCGTGATGTGCGACACCGGATCGGGTTGCGCGGCCAGCGCTTTCTTCAGGCTTTGCACCGCTTGCGCGTACTCGCCGTGATCGAGCGCGGCGAGGCCGGCGATGTAATCGTTGCTGAAGCCTGCCCGTGCCGCGGTGGGCGCGGTCAGCGCAAACGCGGCGAGCAGGGCGCTAGAAACCCGCACGTTTGAAATACTCCTGCGCGCTCGGCGCGGCGAATGTCGCGCTCAACACCGCCCGCTTTTGTGCCTCGACGCTGACCGTCAATTGCTTGCTCTTGCCGTCGAGCGGCTGGCGGAACACGACGCTGTAGGTGCCGGCCGGCAGTTTCAGCAACAGCGGCGTGGCGTTGTCGTCGGGCAAGGTCACGGCGCGGCCACCGCCGTCGGCGACCGCATCCACGCGCGCCCACGGTGTGGCGTTGAGCAGCAATTCGCCGGCGTTGGCGGCGGCCTGCGCCTGCGCGGCGGCGGCGATCTTCGCGCGCCATGCCGGCATGTCGCGCAGCACTCCCGTCCAGGCCGGATCCTCGCTCCAGGTCTTGTCGCGGCTCTTGACGAAGCCGGCCAGCGCGTCGAAATCGTCGGTGCCGGTAGCGGCCTGCAGGCGTTTGCCCATCGCGGCGACGGCGCGCGCACGCAACGCCAGCGTCGCCGTGTCGGTCGCATCCAGCGCAAGCAATTGGTTGATACCGTCGAACGCGGCGCGCAATTGTTGATCGGCGCCCGAATCGAGATACGCCGCCACCTGGGCCTGGGCCTTTTGCAGGTTCTCGGCTTTCTGCGCGTCGGCCTGCGCCAGCGCGCGCGCCTGTTCGCGCACCTGCGCGATGCGCTGCTGCAAGCCGGTGAGTGAAGCATCACCGGGCAAGGCGGCAAGGCCGTCGGCGTCGATCTTCGCCGCGTCGTCGATGCGCTTGTCGATGAGCGCCGCATCGCCTTGTGCGGCCAGCGCCTTGCCGATCTGCGCGCGCGCTTGCTCGGCGCGCGCATTGCCCGGATCCTTCTGTTCGACCTTGCGCACGAAATCCAGCGCGCTGCCATCGCTGCCGGGCGTGGCGACGATGAACTGTCCGGACTTGATCAGTTCGGTGGCACGGTCGTTCCACAGGTTTACCAGTTCCTGCTCGTCGTGGGTCAGGCGGCGGTGCCCGAACATGCCCCAAAGAATGATCAGCGCCACGACGGCTAGCGCCACGACGGCGGGCCACGCCTTGCGCTTGCGCGGCGAAGGCGCGGACACCGGCGGCTGGCCATCGGCGGGCGGCGCTGCCAGCGCGCTCGGTATCGGATGCTGGCCGGACAGGGCCGCGCGCAGGCCGCCGCCGCTCGGCGTGCTGGTGTAGAAACCGAGCGCGCGCAATTGCTCGGACGAGGTCTGGTTCGGATCGAGCTGCAGGCGCATCAGCAACGTGTCGCTGTGTACCAGGCGCGATTTCAGATCGTCGCTGAAGGCCTTGAGCGAGGGATAGCGCTCGTCGCGATTCTTGGCGAGCACGCGATCGAAAATGTCCTGGAAGGCGGCGAACTCCGGCGGCAGCGGCGCCGGCGTCTGGGTCAGGTGCGCCATCAGCACGGCAATCGGCGTGTCGCCGCGGAACGGCGGCGTTCCCGTCAGCAATTCGTAAAAAAGTATACCCAGACTGTACTGGTCGGCACGGCCGTCGACCTGCAGGCCGTTGATCTGCTCCGGACTCATGTAGGTGGGCGTGCCCACCAGCATGCCGGTCTGGGTCAGGCGTGTGGCCGAGCCGTCCTGGTAACGGGCGATGCCGAAGTCGGTCAGCACCGGCGTGCCGGAATCGCGAAACATGATGTTGGCGGGCTTCAGATCCCGATGCACGACGCCGTGCGCGTGTGCGAATTCCAGCGCGCCGGCGATCTGCACGATCACCGCGATCGCGTCGGCCAAGGCGATGCCGGTGCGCATGCGATCGGTCAATGCGCCGCCGCCGAGGTATTCCATCGCGATGTAGGCGATGTCCTCGTTGCTGACGATGTCGTACACCGCCACGATATTGCGGTGCGGCAGCTTGGCCATCATGCGGCCTTCGAGCAGGAAGCGCTTCTCGCCCTGCGCAGCGTCGGCCGCGGCCGCATCCACGCCGCGGCGCATCACCTTGATCGCCACGGTGCGGTCGAGCGAGCGCTGCAACGCCAGGTACACGGTCGACATGCCGCCCGCGCCCAGCGGACGCAGGATTTCGTACCCGGGAATCTGGATGTAACCGTTGCCCATCGTACGGCCCCCAAAATCCATCATAACATCGGACGCCGTGCACGGAAGCGCTGGCAAAAACCGGCTATGCGCGCGGCAATATCAGGGTGACTCGCACCCCCCCGCCATCGCGGTTCGCCAACGCGATGCGGCCGCCGTGGGCCTCGGCAATCTCGCGCGCCAGCGCCAGCCCCAGACCGGTGCCGCTGCGTTTTGTCGAATAGAACGGCAGCAGCGCCTGTGCCAGCACCGCATCGCCCATGCCCGAACCGCGATCGGACACGACGATGCGCTGGTCGGCTGAGACGACAATGCCGACCTGCACCGCCTCGGGCACGCTACCTGCTTCGTGCGCGTTCTTGAGCAGATTGATCAGCACCTGCTCGACCTGCGCCGCGTCGAACCAGCCGGGTTGATTCGGCAATTCTCCGGCGAGAACGAAAGCCGCGTGCTGGCGCAGGCCGTCCACGAATGGCGCCCACTCGACACGCCCGCAACGCGGCGCCGGCAGGCGGGCGAAATCCGCATAGCTGGCGATGAAGCCGTGCAGATGCCGCGCGCGATCGCCGATGCCGGTGAAGACCTGAGGCAGACGTTCCAGATCGCCGCGCCGCGCCAGTTCCGTGCCGGAATGCGCGAGCGAGGAAATCGGCGCCAGGGAATTGTTCAATTCGTGGCTGAGCACCCGGATCACGCGCTTCCACGCCGCCACTTCCTGGCGCGACAGCTCCCGCGTCATGCGTTGCACCAGGTACAGTCGGTGCGGGCGACCCTGCAGGCGGAAATCGCGGCGCGAGAGATGGAAGATTTCCTCGCTGCCTTCCAGCGGCACGCTGGTCAGGCTGTCCTGCCCAGCCGCCAGCGCCTGACGGATTTCCGGCGGACAACCTTCGAGCAGTTCCGCAAAGCCCAGGCCGAGCGGACTCTTGCCGTCGTTGAGCAGATGCCGCGCGGCAAGGTTGGCATAGACCACGCGCTCGTGCGCGTCGACCAGCAGCAGCGCGGTGGGTGTGTGCTGCATCACCGTGTCCAGCAGCAATTCGCGCTGCACGAGATTCTGGCGCTGGCCGCGCAGCGCCTGACCAAGCGCGTTGTGCGCCGCGATCAGCGCGCCGAGTTCATCGTGACGGCGCGAGGCCAGCGACAGGCTGTAGTCGCCGTCGCGGTAGCTGGCCACGCTGCCGGACAGGGCACGCAGCAGGCGCCGGATCGGGTTGATCGCCGCGCGTGCGATCCAGACCAGCGGCAACGCC
>JAJXWU010000228.1 GCA_021781425.1 Pseudomonadota bacterium | reverse complement strand
CACGTTCACGATCGCCGCATTCGCATGTTCGGCCAGATACGGATGCGCGAGCCGGCACATCGCGAACGCGGACAGCAGGTTCGTGTCGATCAGCGCGCGCACGTCCTCCTCGCTGTAGTCGAGCGTGGCCTTGCGCAGATTCGTGCCGGCATTGTTCACGAGCAGCGACAACGGCACGTCCAGATCCGCGATCCAGTCGAACACTTCCAGGCGCTGCTCGTGATCGGCGACGTCCGCCGCGAAGGCGAGGATTTCGCGTTCCGGGAATTCCTCGGCCAGCTCCGCGCGCGCGGATTCCAGATGCGCTTCGTCGCGTGCGACCATCAGCACATCCGCACCGAGCGCGGCGAATTCGCGTGCGCAGGCCAAGCCGATACCCTTGCTCGCGCCGGTGATCAGCGCGGTTTGGCCGTCCAGACGCCAGCGTACGGGATTCGTCGTCATGCTCGGTACTCCGCTTGAAGTGCGGAAAACTACGGCGCAGACTGTACGCAATTCACCGGGAGACTGCCATGAAAACCGCGATCGCGTGCATTGCCGTCCTCGCTCTGGCGCTTTCCGCCTGCGGCGCCGATGCGCCGCCGCCGCCGAAGGCCGCCGTCGCGCAACCGGCGGCGCCGCTGCCGAATTCGAACGTGTTCAGCACGGACGTCAAGGCGCTGAACAAGGCCAAGAACGTGCAGAACGTCGTCAACGACCAGCAGAAAGCCGCCGACAAGGCGCTCCAGGATCAGGGCGGCTGAAGCCGGGCGCACGGCGACCGTCGTCGCCGCACGCCAGCGCCCGCGTTCAGATGTGCGCGGACAGGGTGACGAAATACGAACGGCCGGCGGCCGGATACGCCAGCACCGCGCCGACGCTGTCCGGCGTGCCGAAGTAGCCGCCCGCGGAAATCCATTCGAACGGGTTGTACTTGCGGTCGAACAGATTGTCCACGTTCACGCCGAGTTCCAGCCCGTGCAGGCCGAGCGCCGAGGGCAAGTCGAACTTCACCCCGGCGTCGACCACGGTGTAGCTCGGCACGAAGCGCGAACTCGTGGCATTGAGCACGTCGTCGAACATGTGCTGCTTGCCGGTGTACTGCACGGTTAGGCGCGGCTCGGCGTCGACGCTGCCCAGACGCAGATCGTAATAACCACCGAGGTTCAGCGTGGTGTCCGGCACATAGGCCACTGCAAGACCGCTGTAATCGGGGCCGCCGTCCGGCTGGTAGTGGCTGAAGTGCGCCTGTTCGCGGCTCAGGTTCGCGAACAGGTAGAGGTTTTGCAGCGGACTGTCGGCGACCGACAGATTGACGCCGCGGTAGACCGAGCTGCCGAACGCGGAGATCGTGTCGCCGTTCGCCAGGGTGTGACCGATGATCTGGTTGCCGAAGTCGAGCTGGTAAAGGTTCGCCTCGAGCAGGAAGTGGTGCAGATACCCGCCATCCGCCACATGCCACTTCACGCCGCCCTGCAGCTCGTGGCCGCGCTCGAGCTGGATCGACGACGACTCGATGCTCTGGTATGGACCGCCGCCGCCGCCGTTTTCCGGCTCCTTGTACGCCTGCGCGTAGTTCGCATACAGCGCCACACTCGGCGTCAACGTCCAGTGCGCATCGAGTGACGGCTCCAGCTTGCTGAAGCTGTTGCGCGCATTCGGCAACTGTCCCTGATTCTTGCCGGTGGCGTCCGGGAAGCGCGCGGCGCCGCCGTTGACGTAATCGGTGGCATAGCGGATCGCGCGCAGGCCGGGCAGCAGGTAGAACGCATCGCCTAGCGCGATCTTGTCCTGCACGAATGCGGCGGCCTTGTCCTGGTACCAGTAATCGTCGCGGTACTTTGCGTTCGGCGCCTGGCGGCTGCCGAAGTACGGCGCGTTCGGGTTGTAGAACGCCTGGCGCGTGTCGTAAGTACTGTCGATGTACCACACGCCGGTCGAGAGCGTATTGCCCGGCAGGCGGATGTCGGCGTAGAGCTTGTCGCCGAATTCGCGGCTGAACGGATTGTTGTATTCATACAGATTGGCCGGGTTCTGCACGAAGTCGTTGTAATGGTCGTGCAGCCGGTTCTCGTGATTGAACCAGACCCGATTATGCAGCGTGGTGGTGGCGTCCAGATCGAGGTTCGCCTTGCTGTACACCAGCCAGTCGTGGTTCGTCGACTTCTTGAACCACACGCTGCGCGGCAACGCGCTGTAGTAGCCGGTGGTCGGCTGGCTGTAGAGCGGGCCGGGAATCACGTTGCCGTTCGGGTCCAGCCCGTTGACGGTCAGATCGGCGATCGGCGCCACCGGAATCGCGGTCGGGCGATAGCCTTGCGCATCCGCGGCGTAGGCGCCGACACTGACGTCACCGACGGAAAACGTCTTGCGCAGCTTGGCGTAGAACATGCTGGCATGCGTGTTGTTGTTGAATCCGTCGCTGCTCTGGCGGAAGCTGTCGGCGTAGGTATAGCCGGCGCCGAGCACCGCGCTGTAGCCGTCGCGCGCGCCGCTTTGCAGCAGCGCCGCAGCGCCGCGCGTGGTGTGGCTGCCCACGCTCACGCGTGCCGTGGCGTCCGCTTCGGCGGCGGGCTGTACCGGCAGGAAGTCGATGCGTCCGCCGATGTCGGTGAAACCGCGTTCGCGCGGATCTCCGGGACCATAGGTCACGCCGATACCTTCGATCAGCAGCAACTGGTTGACCAGCGTGGTCTGCCACAGTCCAGTGCCGGGATTGTTCATCGGGATGCCATCGAAGGTGACGCCGATGCTGCCGTAATCGATGCCGGCGCCGGACGGCTCGCCGCCCCAACCCTGCTTGATGCCATTGATGCTGATCGAATAACGCGTGGTACTGCCCGAGCCGTAGCCGTTGACGTGCACGCCGGGCGCCACTTCCAGCGCCTGTGCCGCGCCAGCGCCGGCACTGACCGATTGCAATTGTTTGCCGGCGATGATCTTGCGCGTTTGCGCCGAACGGAACTGCTCGGCCTGAGTCGGCACTTTGCTGGTAACCGTCTGCGCGGTGACGCTAACCTTGTTCAGCGTGGTCGGGTTCTGCACGCTGCCGACATCGTCGAGGGCGGCCGCCGGGCGCATCATCAAGGCCAACAGGACGGAACCGGTCAAAGTGGCAATCGGAATCTCGCGCAAGCGGAACGGGTGAGGACTCATCTGCATCTCCGGAACAGTGGGGGCGAGCCGAGCGCTCGCATACCGACTCGAACGGCACGCGAGCGCGTGCGCCGCGCGCGGACATCCTGCGCGACGCGAATGGCCGGCTAGCTTCGCCCCCCCGGATTGCAGCGTGGTGACCGCGCGATGACGCGTCGGTTGCACGGCGCGGCGCGAACGCGCCGCGCCGTGTCGGAATCAGCGCAGGCTGCAGAAGCAGTAGGCGTATACGCCCAACTGCCCGTCGCGCACGCCCTGCAGCAAGCGCAATTGCGCGCGAATCTGCGGCTGGTCGAGCAGGCCGAGCGGCATCTGCGGCAGCACCGCGTGCGCGAAACGCACGAGCGCGTCGTTGCTCATGTTCATCGCCAGCCGTTCCCAGAACGTGAGCGGTTTCTCGACATAAGCCACACGATAGTTATCGCCCAGATGCGCAGCCTGCGCGGCCGCGGCGATCGCGTCCTCGAGACCGCCGATCTTGTCGACCAAGCCACGCTCGCGCGCCTGTTCGCCGCTCCACACGCGGCCCTGCGCGACCGCGTCGATCTCATCCGGGGTCTTGTGGCGCGCAGCGGCAACCTTGTGGATGAAGCGCTGATAGCCGTTGTCGATCACCGCCTGCAACGTCGCGCCAACCGCCGGATCCAGCGCGCGGCGCGGATCGATCGCATCGGCCAGCGGCGTGGTACCGACGCCGTCGGTGTGAATGCCGATCTTCGCCAATGTGTTCGGGACATTCATCATGATGCCAAAGATGCCGATCGATCCGGTGATCGTGGTCGGCTCGGCGAAGATCTCGTCGCCATCCATCGATATCCAGTAGCCGCCGGACGCGGCGACATTGCCCATCGACACGATGACGGGCTTGTGCGCGGCCTTCGTCAATTCCACTTCGCGGCGGATCAGTTCGGACGAAAACGCGTCGCCGCCGGGCGAGTTCACGCGCAACACGACCGCCTTGACCGACGTGTCGTCGCGCGCGCGACGAATGAGTTTCGCGGTCGATTCGCCACCGACCGTGCCCTGCGGCTGGTTACCCGGCAGGATTTCGCCTTCGGCCACGACGACCGCGACTTGCGGCCGCAAATCCAGCGGATGCTCGCGCTCGACCAGCGCCGCGTAATCGGCGAAATCGATCTGCCGGTACGTATGTCCGTCGCGTGCGCCATCGGCGATCAGCATCTGCCGTGCCTCGTCGGGCGTGGCGAGCTTGTCGACGAGCTTGTCGGCGAGTGCGAGCTTGGCCATGTCGCCGCCAGCGAATTTCACCGCGTCCGCGTAGTCGGCGATCCGCGCCGAGATTTTCGCCGGATCCAGGTGCCGCGTCGCGGCGATGTCTTTCAGGTAATCGCTCCAGATGTCGCTCATCCAGAACAGATCCGCCTGCTTGGCATCCGGCGACGCGTCGTTGCGCACGTACGGTTCGGGATAGGACTTGTAGGTGCCGACCTTGAACACGTGCACGTCCACGCCGAGCCAGTCGAGCGCGTCCTTGTAATAGTTGCGGTACGAGGCGAAGCCGGTGAGCAGCACGCCTTCCAGCGAATCCGGATGCAGCAGGATCGTGTTCGCGTGCGCGGCAAGGTAATACTGGCCCTGGGTCATGCCGTTGGATACCGCGATGACCTGCTTGCCGGCCGCCTTGAAGCGGTCGAGCGCCGCGCCGATCTCGCGCAGCGTCGACAAGCCGGCGCTGTCGATGCCGTCAGGCTCCAGTACGATGCGTGCGATGCGCGGGTCTTTTGCCGCCGCATCGATCGCCTTGAGCACGTCGCGCAACTGCGTCTGTTTCGACTTGTCGCCGGCGAGATTCGACAGCGCGCGCTGCGCGGCATCGTTCGTGTACTGCTCGACGATGCTGCCTTTCGGATCGAGCACGAGCGCGGTCTTGTCGAGCAGCTTCGGCGCGCCGGTGCGCAGCGCGGCGATGAAGCCGATCAACACGAACACGGCGATGACACCGAATACCAGGCGCCGGGTGAAATTGAACAGGCGCCAGGCGCCGATGAGGAAGCGCATGATCGCGCCGCGTTGTTGCTCTGCCATGGAAATCTCCGGGAATATTGCGCAAGCCTAACCGATCGCGCCTTGCCGGGCACGCGCTGAAGGTCATGCACGAACGGGAAGATCGCGCGATTCGCGCGCAAAGCGCACGAACAACAGCACCGCTGCCGCGCTCAGGCCGGCGATCATCCCTATCCACATGCCCGGCGCGCCGTGGCCGTAGTGGAAACACAGCAGATAACCGATCGGCATGCCGATGCCCCAGTACGAAAGCGTGGTGATCGCCATCGGCCCGGTCGTGTCCTTGAGTCCGCGCAGCGCGCCGTTCGCGGTGACCTGGATGCCGTCGGAGAACTGGAATGCCGCGGCGAACAACAGCAGATGCGCGGCGATCGCCGCAACCGTGGAATCGCCGGTATACAACGCCGCGATCGCGTGCGGAAACAGCGCCATCAACGCGCACGAAACGAGCTGCGAGGCCAGCGACGCACCGATGCCGACGAAGCCGGCCCAGCGCGCGCCGTCCGCATTGCCGCCTCCCGCCGCACGGCCCACGCGTACCGTGGTCGCCATCGCCACACCCAACGGCACCATGAACGTGACCGAGGCGACATTGATCGCGATCTGGTGGCCGGCGACGACATCCGCGCCGAGCGAGCCGATCAGCAGCGCCGCGCTGACGAACAAACCCGCTTCCATCAGCAGGGAAATACCCATCGGCACGCCCAGTCGCAGCAGTTCGTAAAGGGCGCGCGGCTGCGGCCAATCCCAGCGCGCGAACGGCGCATAGCCCAGGTAATGGCGCCGACGCGCGATGTAAAAAACAAATACCGCGAATTGCACCCACAACACCGTGGCTGTTGCGATGCCCGAACCCTGCAG
>JAJXWU010000008.1 GCA_021781425.1 Pseudomonadota bacterium | reverse complement strand
GGCTTTCCCGTCCGATGCCGGTTTCGCGCGCGAGCTGCGTCATGCCGCGCGCGCGCGCGATCGTTCCCAGCGCCTTGGCAATGAACGCGGAATCGCCGCCAGCTTCCTCGAAGCACGCCTGGAGGTACGCCTGACAATCCTCATCGGTCTTCAGGTACTCGGCGGAATCCCACCGGGCGAGTTTGGTTTTCACGGTTTTCTTCATGGCTCACCTGATCGATTTGAGCAGATCCTTTGCGGTTGCAATGTCGGCGTCTTGCGTGGACTTGTCGCCGCCAACCAAGAGGATGACGATTTCGAGTCCCCGCACGCTGTAGTACAGACGATAGCCGGGACCGTAGGCGATGCGCAGTTCCGAAACGCCGCCGCCGACCGACTTGTGATCGCCGAAATTTCCGTCTTCCACGCGATCGATGCGTGCCTGGATACGGGCCTTGGCTTGACGATCCTTCAGCTTGGCGAACCAAGCGTCGAAAATTGGTGTCGTCAAAACCGCACGCATGGGTAAATGGTATCCTAAAGAATACAAATCTTCAATCCATTCAGCCCGCGCAAGGCGGGCGAAACCACTCCGACGCGGCTTCAATGAGATGGAAGCCTTGCTTGAATGCCTCCCCTTCGACTTCGCGCCACCGGCGCGCAGCTTGTCCTGAGCTTGCCGAAGGGCTCAGGGCGAACGCGACAACGCCACCCTCACCCGCCGCGCCGTGCGCCTGCCCTCTCCCGCCAGCGGGAGAGTGGTCAAACACGAACTTTTACCCCCGTCCGCGGTAAAGTAACCGCATGTACTTCGAGTTCTTCGGGCTGAAAGAAGCCCCCTTCTCGATCACTCCCGATCCGCGCTACGTGTTCCTGAGCGAGCGCCACCGGGACGCGCTCGCGCACCTGCTGTATGGAATCGGCAAGGGCGGCAGCGGCGGGTTCGTGCAACTGACCGGCGAAGTCGGCACGGGCAAGACCACGCTGTGCCGGCTGCTGCTGGAACAGTTGCCGGAACACACGCGCGTGGCGCTGGTGCTCAATCCGAAACTGTCGCCGGTGGAACTGCTCGAGACGATCTGCGAGGAATTGAAGCTCGACATCGCCGGCAAGAAGAGCAGCCTCAAGGCGCTGGTCGACACGCTTAACATCTATCTGCTCGACGCCTACGCGCAGGGCCTGCGCGTGGTGCTGATCGTGGACGAGGCGCAGGAACTCTCGACCGAAGCGCTGGAACAGGTGCGCCTGCTCACCAATCTGGAGACGCCGACGCAGAAATTGTTGCAAATTATACTTCTCGGCCAGCCCGAACTGCGCGACAAGCTGCACCGCCCGGAATTGCGCCAGCTCGCCCAGCGCATCACCGCGCGCTACCACCTGATGCCACTGGACCGCGGTGAAACCGAAGCCTATGTACGCCATCGCCTGGCGGTGGCCGGCGCGGCACGCTCGCCGTTTTCGCGGCTCGGGTTGCGCGCGCTATACCGGCGCTCGGGCGGCGTGCCGCGCGTGGTCAACGTGATCGCCGACCGTGCGCTGATGGCTGGCTTCGCGCGCGAGCAGGACGCACTCGGCGAACGCCTGGTCGATCGCGCCGCCGACGAAACGCTGCCCGGCACCGCGCGCTACTGGATGCACCGCTACGGCCGTTGGCTCGCCGCTGCGGCACTGCTGGTGCTGGCCGCCGGCGCAGCTTCGTGGCATTGGCTGCATCGCGCGCCGCCCGTCGCCGAAGCCGTCGCCAAACCGGTGGCGCCACCGCCCGACATTGCACTCGAGAGTCTGCGCAAGGCGATAGCGCACACGCCCGATGCGGACCTGACCGCATGGACGCAACTGCTCGGCCGCTGGCAGGTCGACGCGGCCCAGGTCAACGTGCGCGACGCGGCGCACTGTCCGGGCACGATTGTCGCGGGATTCGACTGCCTGCGCGGCACCGGCACGCTGGAGCAACTGGCGCGCTTCGACCGGCCGCTGATCCTGACCCTGCGCGACGGCGACGCGCACGCCGACGCGCTGCTGCAGGCGGTCGATCCGCAGCACGTCAAACTCGCCATCGGCGGACAGACGCGCATGCTGAAGAAATCGGACCTCGCCGACGTGTGGAACGGAGAATTCAGCGCCGTGTGGGGATTGCCGCCGGAGATTCCGCTCACCCTGCATCAGGGCGACGCGGGTCCGGGCGTGGCCTGGATCAAGGCGCAACTGGCGCGCATGGATGGCGGCAAGGCCGACGACGCCGGGCCGGCGTATTTCGACGCCATGCTGGAACAACGCGTGCGCAAGCTGCAAACCGCCTACGGCATAAAACCCGATGGCATCGTCGGCCCGGAAACACTGTTCGCGCTGTCGGCGCTGGATGGTTCCGGCCCGCATCTGTACCGCAAGGTAGAATAACCGACTCCACGCCACGCTGATGGACTCATGTCGCTGATTCTCGAAGCATTGAAGAAATCCGAGGCCAACCGCCGCCTGGGCCAGGCACCGGACCTCGGCACGCCGTTCACGCCCGCGCGGCGCGAGCGCAGTCCCGTGTGGGCATTGCTCGTGATCGTCCTGTCTCTGGGCGCAGGGCTGTGGTGGTGGTTCGGCCGCGGCGCGTCGGCGCCGGCTCCGGCCAAGCCGCCCGCCACCGCATCTCTGGCGCGGACGCCCGCCGCGCCCTTGCCGCACTCGGGACCGGCGCGTCCAGCACCTGCGCGCAAGCTCGGTCCAGTCGGCCAGGACACCGCGGCTTCGGGCCTTGGCTCGATGCCGCGCAATGCGCCGCGGCAAGCCTCGCAAGTCCAGCAGGAGGACCAGCGGATATTCGGCGCGCCGCGGCCGTTCGCGCCAGCCCCGAACAACGCGATCGCGCGCAAGATCGCACTGTCCGCCCAACGCATGTCCCAAGGGCAGGCGCCCAGGGTCGGGCCGATCGCGCCGCCGGCACCGGCTCCGGTAGCCACGCAGCCCCGCTCCGCGCCTGCGCCCACCGCACCAGCAGCCGCGCCGGCATTGCCCGCGCGCGCAGCGAAGACGGCCGACACGCGCGGCTACACGCCACCGCCGCAGCCACACCCGGAAACCGCGCCGCCCTCGCCCGCGGCACCCAAGCTCGACATGCCGACTTATTTCGACTTGCCGTTCGCCACACGCAAGGCGCTGCCGCAATTGAGCCTGAGCATGCACGTCTACACCGCCGATCCGAAACAGCGTTTCGTCATCCTCGACGGCACGCGCATGGTCGAAGGCGACACCACGCCCGACAACATGACGCTGCGTGAAATCCGCCCGGATGGCGTGGTGCTCGAATTCCAGGGGCAGCGCTTCTTCTTTCCGCGCGACGGCTTGTAAGCCCGGCGTCACGCCATGTTCGTCCGCCTCGAACAACGGCGCAAACCGCAACGGCCCTGGGCGACGATCGTGCTGATCGCGATTTGCGTGGCCGTCTTCGCCTGGCTCAGCCTGCTCGCCCCCGATGCGCGCGCGCTGGTGCTACGGCGCTGGGGCACGGTGCCGTCCAGCTTGTTCGATGCGCACCTGCCGCTGTTCGCGCAATGGCTGCAGCTGCGGCCGGCGCGTCTGTTCACGGCGTTGTTCATCCACGTCGGCTGGCTGCACCTGATCGGCAACCTGCTGTTCCTGATGATCTTCGGGCTGCCCGCCGAACGCAGCCTCGGGTCGCTGCGTTTCCTGTCGCTGTTCCTCGTCGGCGGCGCATTGGCCAATCTGGCCGGAGCGTTGACGCTCGCGAACGCGAACGCGCCCATCGTCGGTTCCAGCGGCGCGGTCTCGGCGATCGTCGGTGCCTATTTCGCGCTGTTTCCGCGCGCGCGCCTGGGCCTGGTCCTGCCGCTGGGATTGTTCCTGGAGTTCGTGCGCGTCCCCGCCGCTGCCCTGATCGGTTTCTGGATCGGCCTGCAGTTCCTGTTCACGTTCGTCGGCCCCGCGTTCGGCGCGGTGGCGTGGTGGACGCACATCGCCGGCTTCGGCATCGGCATACTTTTTGCGCTGGTGTCGCGGCCGGCGCTCGCGCGCCGATCCAGGCAGTGAATCCGCTCAATGCGCACTGGGCGCGGCGGGTGCCGCGGGCGGTGGGCGGCGCAACGCCATCCCCTTGAGGACGATCAGCGCCTCGTTGAGTGCATAGTCGTCGAGCAGGCCGTCGCTGGCGCCGTCGCGCTCGTTGTTCTTCTCGCCCTCGAGCTCGCCCTTGAGATGATTGGGCAGGTCGCGCTCGCCGCGCACCAGCGACGGGGGCGCGTTGCGCACGGTCAGTTTCAGATCCGCCAGTTCGATGTCCGGCGCGATGCCGGCGGCCTGGATCGAGGTGCCGTCGGGCGTGTAGTAACGCGCGGTGGTGAGCTTCACCGCATGCGTATCGTCCAGCGGCAGCACGGTCTGCACCGAGCCCTTGCCGAACGTGCGCCGGCCCATGACCAGGGCGCGATGGTTGTCCTTGAGCGCACCGGTCACGATCTCGGCCGCCGAAGCGGTGCCGTTGTCGACCAGCACCACGAGCGGTGCGCCATCGAGAAGGTCGCCGGGCGTCGCGCTGAAACTCAGGTCTGCCTGTTTCAGGCGGCCGCGCGTGGTGACGATGACGCCGGCATCGAGGAAATCGTCGCTGATTTCGACGGCCGAGGTGAGCAGTCCGCCGGGATTGCTGCGCAGATCCAGCACGGCGCCGCGCAGCGGATGTTCCTTGGCCAGCAGCTTGCCGAGCTTGTTGCGCAGCTCGTTGCCCGTGTCTTCCTGGAACTGGACGACGCGGATGTAGACATAGCCCGGCTCGAGCTCGCGCACGCGCACGCTCGCGACGCGGATCACCTCGCGCGTAAGCGTGTAATCCTCGGGCACGCTGGCGCCCTCGTGCAGGATCGAGAGCTTCACCTTGGTGCCGGCCTTGCCGCGCAGCAAATCGACGGCCTGGCTCGCGTTCTCCGACGTGATCGCGGTGCCGTCGATGCGCACGATGATGTCGCCCGGCTTGATGCCCGCGCGTGCGGCCGGCGTGTCGTCGATCGGCGCGATCACGCGCAACGCACCGTTCAGCGTAATGACTTCGATGCCGAGGCCGTCGTAACTGCCGCTGGTGTCCTCGTTCAAGGCCTGCACGCCGGTCTGATCGAGGTATTCGCTGTGCGGATCCAGTCCGGCAAGCATGCCGCGGATCGCGCTTTGCATCAGGGTCTTGTCGTTCACCGGATCGACGTAAGCCTGCTTGATCAAGTCGAAAACCGCCGTGAAGCGGCGGATCTCGGTCATGCTCACGCCCGCCTTCGGCGCCGGCGCGGGTTCGCCGGCGCGCAGCGCCAGCGGAACCAGCATCAACAACAGGCATATCGACGATCGCAACATGATGGCCACCACGAATTCGGACGCCCGCATTATAGGCACGCGCAGGCAAATCAACGTAAAGATTTCAGCCATGCCGCCGGATCGATCGCCTTGCCCTTGTAGCGCAACTCGAAATACAAGCCCGGCGTCGCCCGCCCGCCGCTTTCGCCACTGGTCGCGATTACCGCGCCGGCATCGACCCAGTCGCCGACGTCCTTGAGCAGGGTTTCGTTGTAACCGTACAAGCTCAGGTAACCGTCGCCGTGGTCGAGGATCAGGAGCAGGCCGTAGCCGCGCAGCCAGTCGGCGAAGACGACGCGGCCATGCGACACGGCATGCACGTCACTGCCGTCCTTCGCTGCGATCAATACGCCCTGGCTGACCTGGCCGCCACCGATCGCGGAGCCGAATTTTTCCACGACGCGCCCGTGCAGCGGCCACGGCACCTTGCCGCGCAACGCCGCGAAGGGCTCCGCCCCGGCGAGCGTTTTCGGAATGTCGGCGAAGATGTCACGCAGCCTGGCGATCAGGTCGGTCAGCGCTTTTTCGTCCTTGCCGAGCGCGGCCAGGCGGCTCTTCTGGTCCTTCAGTGTCGCATCGATCTGATCCAACGCCTGCTTGCGCGCAACGCGTTCACGATCGAGCTGTTGCGCCTGCGCGGCGCGTTCGTCGCGCGACGTTTTCAACATCGCTTGCTGCGCTTCGATCTCGTTCTGCACCTTGGTCAGCGCCG
>JAJXWU010000164.1 GCA_021781425.1 Pseudomonadota bacterium | reverse complement strand
CGACGAGCCGCCGTACCACACACCCGTGTTTGTGCTCACGCATCACGCGCGTTCGCCGCTGGCGATGAAAGGCGGCACGACGTTTTATTTCGTCACCGACGGCATCGAGTCCGCGCTCGCGCAGGCGCGCGAGGCCGCGAACGGCCGCGACGTGCGCCTCGGCGGCGGCGTGGCCACCGTGCGCGAATTCCTGCGTGCACGCCTGATCGACGAATTGCATCTGGCCGTGCGTCCCATCCTGCTCGGCAGCGGCGAAGCACTGTTCTCGGGGCTGGACTGGCGCGCGCTGGGATACGAATGCACGAAGAGTATCGCCGGGGAAAGGGCGATGCACGTGTTTTTGCGCACAATGAGAACGGCATGAAGAACAAGGTCAGGTTCACTTTCCTGGAGGCGAGATGAAACACAAAGGCAGCTGCCACTGCGGCAGGATCGCTTTCGAGGTCGAAGGCGAAATCAAGGGCGCGACGGACTGCAATTGTTCGATCTGCCAGCGCGTCGGCGCGTTGCGCTGGTTCGTGCCCAAGAGTGCGTTCCATCTGCTCACGCCGGATGACGCCGCGAGCACCTACACGTTCAACAAGCACCGGATCAAGCACCGGTTCTGCCCGGTTTGCGGCATCCATGTTTATGGCGAAGGCGCGGACGGCAAGGGCAACGATATGGCGGCGATCAATATCCGTTGCCTGGAAGGCATCGACTTGGCGGCGATACCGGTGAATCACTTCGACGGGCGTGCGCTGTGACGGGCAGTAGGAGAGATCGTACACTCATCGCACGCAACCGTCGCTTGCTGCACAGCCTCGCTCGCCTGATCGTTCGCGGCGTGGATGCGACGATCGCTTTCGGACGGTGAGCTGATGCGTATCGCAAGCGCGGGCCACGCGGTCTTTGCGGCGACCATGATCGCCCTCGGAATCGCGGGCCTTATCCACGGCGATTTCACGCCGATCTGGCAGGGCGTTCCCAAGGATTTTCCCGCACGCCCGGAATTGGCCTATCTGTGCGCCTTCGTCGGACTGGCAACAGGCCTGGGCCTGCTCTGGCGACGCACTGCCGCGACGGCTGCGCGCGTGCTGTTCGTCTGCCTGCTGCTGTGGTTGCTGCTGTTCAAGCTGCGCTTCATCACCGCGCAGCCCATGGTTGAAGGCTCCTATCAAAGTTGCGGCGAGAACGCGGTGATTGTGGCAGGCGCGTGGATACTCTATGCCTGGTTCGCTTCCGGCAAGGATCGGCGGCAATTCGACTTCGCGATCGGCGAGAGGGGCGTGCGCATGGCGAGGGCGCTTTACGGCCTAGCCGTGATCGCGTTCGGCCTGTCGCATTTCGTCTATCTTGGTTTGACCGCGCCGTTGGTGCCGGGCTGGCTGCCGGCGCACACGTTCTGGGCTTATTTCACCGGGTGCACCTACCTCATCGCGGGCGCGGCCGTTATCGTCAATGTGCATGCACGGCTTGCCGCAGCGCTCTCGGCGGTGCAAATGGGATTGTTCACGCTGCTGGTATGGGCGCCCATTGTCGCCGCTGGCCACGCGAACGCCGGGCAGATGGCCGAATTCGTGGTCTCCTGGACCCTGACGGCCGGCGCCTGGGTGGTCGCCGATTCCTGGCACGGCAAGACTGACCTCATCGCGCATCGGCGCTAGCCGCAACGCAGCCGCCAACGCCAAGCCCAAGATGAGCAAACCCCGCGACGAGTTCAAGTTCTTCGTTCTCGATCAGCTTGCACGCCTGCCGGCACTGTCGTCGGCGCCGTTCTTCGGCGGCATCGGGCTCAGGTCGGCCGGGAATTTCTTCGGCATGATCATGGGTGGGGCGCTGTACTTTTCCACCAGTCCGGCCACACGCGAGGAATATCGGCGGCACGGCAGCAAGTGTTTTTCCTACGCCAAGCAGGGCAAGATTCAGGAAACGAAGTTGTTTGAAGTTCCGGCCGAAGTGCTCGACGATGCGGATAGGCTGCACGACTGGGCGCAGCGCGCCATCGCGGCTTCGGGCCAGAAACGCAAGACTGGCGCTTCGGGCAAACCCGGACTCAAATGACAAGCACACGGTGAAGCCGTTCGTGTTGAGCGTAGCGGAGCAATGCTCCGCGAAGTCGAAACACCAGTCCTTCCGCGGTTTGTGGCCCTTCGACTTCGCGCCTTCGGCGCTACGCTCAGGGCGAACGGGACTTGAGCCGGGCTCTATTCGGAAGATTTCGCTACTGTCACACCTGTGGCAATCAGCGCATCGTGCAAGCGCCGCGCGAACAAGGCCGCGTCGGGGCGGTCGCCATGGACGCAGATCGTATCGGCGCACAGCTCGCGCGTACCGCCGGTGCGGATGTCCACGTTTCCACGTGTGGCAATCTGTACGGCTTGCGCGACGGCGGCGTCCGCATCCTCGATCACCGCGCCATCGACGCCGCGCGGCGTGAGCGAGCCGTCGGCTTCGTAGCGGCGGTCGGCGAAGGCTTCGTGGGCGACACGCAAGCCGAGTGCACGGCCCGCGCGCGGCAGTTCGCTGGCGGCGAGTCCGACCAGGACGATCTGCGCATCGAAGTCGCGCACCGCGCGCGCGATGGCATCGGCAAGTTCGGCATCCTTCGCCGCCATGTTGTACAGCGCGCCATGCGGCTTGACATGCGCGACGTGCGTGTCGGCCGCGTGCGCGAAGGCAGCCAGCGCGCCGATCTGGTACAGCGTCAGCGCGTAAGCGTCGTTGGCCGGAATTTTCATCTCGCGCCGACCGAAGCCTTGCAGATCCGGCAGCGATATATGCGCGCCGATGGCCACATCGTGCTGTTTCGCCAAAAGTACTGTTTTTCGCATTGTGGAAAAATCCCCTGCATGGAAACCGCAGGCGATGTTGGCGGACGTGATCCACGGCATGACGCCGGCGTCGTCGCCCATCGTCCATGCACCGAAGGATTCGCCCAAATCACAATTGAGGTCCATTTTAGCCATGGATACGCACCGTGCGGGATTCGCCCAAATCACAATTGAGGTCGATACGGGTCATTGCAGCCTTTCGCGGATAGTGCGTTTCAGCGCGGCCAGCGCGCGTTCGCGTTCAAGATAGCGCGTTTGCGCCTCGGCCAGCGCGACTGGCGCGAAGCGCACACCGTCGCCGGGCCGGCGCTGGGCCAGACGCGGCAGGTCGACGGTGATCACATGTCCGATGCGCGGATAGCCGCCGCAGGTCGGCGCTTCGGCCATGAGCACGATGGGATCGCCGCTCGGCGGCAGTTGCACGGTGCCGGGAACGACGGCGGCGGAAACCAGTTCCAGCGGTTCGCGCAAGTCCAGACGCGCTTCACGCAGGCGCAAGCCCATGCGGCTGGAATCGCCGCCGATGCGGAAGGCCGTGTCGAACAGGCGGCGTTGCGCGGCGTCGGCGAGCTGTGCGAAATGCGCGCCTTCGATCACGCCAATCGGATTGTGTGGGTCGAGGTCGAACCAGGGACGTGGATTGAGCGACCAAATCGCTGGCAAAGCGCTCCGATTGTCCGAAGGAACTCCGAGTGGGCGTGCGTGGTGTGCAAAAAGATTGTGCCACCAACTTCGGCTCTGATCTGGCGCGGCATCCAGCACCGGCAACACATTGCCCGCGGTCAACGGCGTGCCGAGTCCGCCAGCGATGTCCGCACTGCGGCTGCCGAGCAGCGGCGCGCCGCCGATGCCACCGGCAACCGCCAGATAGGCGTAAGCGCCGTGCGCCATCGTGCCGAGCGCGATCTCCGCGCCGGCGCGCATGGCGACGGGCCGCCACATCGGCAGGCCGTCCAGCGCCGCGCCGGCCAGCGCGACGATGCAATCGGCATCGAAGCGCAGGCGCGGGCCGCGCAGGGTAATCTCCAGCGCGGCGGCATCGTCGGCGTTGCCGACCAGTAGATTCGCCAGCCGCCGGGAGAGGTCATCCATCGCGCCGGACGCGCCGACGCCGAGCGCGGCGTGGCCGCGGCGACCGCCGTCCTGCACGCTGGTCTGCCATCCCGGAGCGAGGACGTGAATGCTCATAAATTGAAGAGTGCGGCCAGGGATGGCCGTTCTTTGATTTTTGCATTCAAGGGCAAATGCATTTTCATTCTGTAATAAATCTCACGCGTTGCCCCGGGCGCAGCAACGCCGGCGGATCGCGCGCGGGATCGAACAGATCCAGCCGCGTACGCCCGATCAGATGCCAACCGCCCGGCGTCTCGCGCGGATACACGCCGGTCTGCGCGCCGCCGATGGCGACGGAACCCGCCGGAACGCGCGTGCGCGGCGTTGCCCGGCGCGGCATGTGCAGTGCCGCAGGCAGGCCGAGCAGATAGGCGAATCCGGGCGTGAAGCCGAGCATGGCGACGCGATAGTCGGCCCCGCTGTGCAGGGCGATGACGGCTTTGCGCGACAGCCGCGCGTGCGCGGCGACAGCGTCCAGATCCGGTCCGGATTCGCCGCCGTAGCACACGGGAATCTCGATGAGGCCGGATGCGGAAGCGTCATCCGATGCAACATCTTCCACAAGTGTACTAAGGCGTGCGGAAATCAGGGCGAATGGCGATTGCGCTGCATCGTGACCGACCCACGCGTCGGGGGAGTAGCGCACACAGACACTCGCGTAAGCGGGCGCGACGTCGACGATGCCTGGCACCCGCGTCGCTTCAACGGCATGCGCTATCGCCAGCGCCCGCGTGGTGGTCTGCGCGTCGATGCTCTCCCCGCAATGGATGAGCAGCGCGCAATCGCCGAGCGCCTCGATGCGTGGCGGATTCATGCGCGGCGGATTTCTAGCGCGCGGCGCAACCCGGCGCGGCGTGCTGCCAGCGCATCGTGCGCGTACGGTTCGCGTTCGCCGAATCCCCACACCGGCCGCGGCCAGGCGGCATCGTGGATATGGCGCGCGATCACGTGCACGTGCAGTTGCGCGACCACGTTGCCGAGCGTGGCGATATTGAGCTTGTCCGGCGTGAACAGCGCTTGCAGCGCGCGTGCGCAGCGGTCGATCTCCACGAGCAGACACTGCTGCGCGGCGGCGTCGAGATCGGTCAGTTCGCGCAGGTGCGCGCGACGTGGAACGAGGATCAGCCAGGGAAATCGCGCGTCGTCCATCAACAGCAGGCGCGACAGTTCCAGATCGCCGACCGCATGGGTATCGCCGGCCAGGCGCGGGTCGAGGATGAAATCCGTTTCCTGGCGCATGCTCAGGTAAGGTGTTTCGCAAACAGTGCCAGCGTACGCTGCAGCGCCAGCATGGCGGCGGCGGCGTTGTAGGCGTGCGGGTCCGCGTCGCGATTGAACGCGTGACCGCAATGCGGGTAGACGTATACCGGCGCATCTGGCCAAGCCGCATGCTGCTTGGCGATCGCTTCGGCTGGAATCGACGGATCGTCCGCGCCGAAATGGAAGATCGCCGGTGCCTTGAGCGGCTGGTCGAGGAATGCGACGTTGCGGGCGCCGTAGTAGCTCGATGCCGGCAGGCCCAGCACCTGCGCCGCGCGCAACGCGATCGTGCCGCCCCAGCAGTAGCCGACCACACCGATCTTGCCGCTCGATCGGATCGATTCCGCCGCGCTGGCAACGGCTTCCAGCGCGCGCTCCAGTCCGACTTCCATCGCCAGATCGCGGCCCTTGTCAATGCCGGGTTTGTCGTAGGCGAGTTCGACGTCGTTCTCGGCGAAATCGAACAGTGCCGGTGCGATCGCCGTGTAACCGTGTGCGGCGTAGCCGTCGGCGACGCTGCGGATGTGTGCGTTGACGCCGAAAATTTCCTGCACCACGACCACGCCGCCTTGCGGCTTGCCCGCGGGCTTGGCGAGGTAGGCGCCGATGCAGTGCGTGCCGGCAGTATTGAGATTGATGCGTTCGCCCATGACCGTACTCGCTCGGAGAATCCCTCGCAGCGTATCCCGGCAGGCGGGCTTGTCAACCGCGTGATGCGTTCCGCAATCTTCAGGCGGCGTGCACGACGACGCGGTTGCGGCCGGCGGCTTTGGCCGCGTAAACCGCCTTGTCCGCGGCTTCGATCAGCATTTCCAGCCGCGCCGGCCCGGGCAGGCGCGAGAGGATGGCGATGCCGATGCTCACGGTCACGCTG
>JAJXWU010000108.1 GCA_021781425.1 Pseudomonadota bacterium | reverse complement strand
CGGGATGATCGAATCGCTCAAGGCCAAGCAGACACCGTTCCGCTATTTCGACACCCACGCCGGCGCGGGCCGTTACGACCTGCGCAGCGATGCGGCGCGCAAGACGCGCGAGCACGAAGCCGGCGTGCAGCGCCTGCTTGACGCCGTGCGCCTGCCCGCAGCGCTGCATATCTACCTGAACCTGGTGCGCGCCTTGAATTCGGGAAACGGCGGGCGCGACATCGCGGTCTACCCCGGTTCGCCGCTGATCGCGAGCCTGCTGATGCGCGACAACGACCGTGCGACTTTGTGCGAATTGCAAGCCGACGAAGCCGGTGCGCTGAAGAAACTCTTCGCCGCCGATGCGCGCATCGGCGTGCACCAGCGCGACGGCTACGCCGCCCTCGATGCCCTGCTGCCACCGCAGGAACGTCGCGGACTGGTGTTGATCGACCCGCCGTTCGAGGCGCAGGAAGGCGAATTCGATGCCATCACAGACGCGCTGGCCAAGGCGCTCACACGCTGGCCGACCGGCATGTACGCGATCTGGTATCCGATCAAGCTGCGCCAGCAAAGCGCGCCGTTCCTGCGCAGTTTCGCACGCCGAAAAATCCCTAGGACGCTGTACGCCGAACTGCTGATGCACCCGGACAATTCCGCGCTGCGCCTGAACGGCTGCGGTATGGTTATCGTCAATCCGCCATGGAAATTCGACCGTCAGCTCGCCGAACTGCTGCCGACCCTGCGCCAGCATCTCGCACAAGGCCGCTTTGGACAGCAGCGTGTGGAGTGGCTAACCGGGGAGTGAGCTTTCCGCTCGGTCAGTTGCCGCCTCCCGGCTCTTGATCAACACTCCGGTGTAGTAAGCGATGTAATAGCCGACTACCACGCCGAAGATCGCGAGCGTCAGCGGACTTTTCTGATAGGCCGCGAACGGGTTGGCATTGGCCTGCTGCGCGGCCTGCATGAGCGGATACACGATCATGAAACGGTAAGCGATGCGGCCGAGCAGCAATGCCGAAACGAACAGGCCGATGTAGGTGTGCGGCGTGTAGAAGTTCCCCTGCGGTGTGGTCTCGAACTGCGTGTGCTTCAATCCCAGCCACGCCAGTGCTGCGCCGCCGGCAAGACCCGCCGCCATCGCGGCGAACAATCCGGCATTGCGTGCCGATGCGAGCAGGATCAGCACGCCGACCACACCGAGCAGGATCATGCGCAAGCGCATGCGCGTTGGACTCACGCGCTGCCGGCCGATATTGCGACGCACGCGTCGGTAAATCGCGAAGACGACCAGCGCGACCATGAACATCGGCGTCAAGAGTTTGGGATCCATGCGGCAACCTCGTGGAATGAAGGTATGTCAATCAGCAATGTCGGGCTCGAAAAACGACCAGCGAATTTCCGGGAAACGCGCCTTCATCGCCGCTTCGACACGATTGATGGCAGCGATGAGTTCATCGCCGGAAAGCGCACCGTGCATTTGCGCCTTGGTCGCGACCATGACATCCGGGCCGAGTTGCAGCGTGATCAGATTGAACACGCGTTCGACCTCGGGCTGCGCGCGCACGAACTCGGCCAGCGCCGTGTGCAGCCCGGGTTCGGCGCTCTGCCCGACCAGCAACGAAGCCACCTCGCGCGCGACGAATACCGCGACCACGCACAACAACACGCCGATGGCGATGGATCCGGCGGCGTCGAACACCGGATCCCCGGTCAGCAGCGCGGCGAGCACGGCAGCGAGCGCGAAGGCGAGCCCGAGCAAGGCGGCAAGGTCTTCGCCGAAGACCACGATCAACTCGCTCTGCCGGCTCTCGCGGAACCAGCGCCACAGGCTATGGTTTCCGCGCGCCTTGTTCACTTCGCGCAGGCACCCCCACATCGAAAACGTTTCGGCGGCGACGCCGAACACGAGCACGCCGACGGCCAGCCAGGGCCGGCGCAATGGTTCGAGCGTCTCCAGTTTGTGCAGCCCTTCGTAGATCGAAAACACGCCGCCGACGCTGAACAACAGCAGGGCGACGAGGAACGACCAGAAATACACGACCATGCCGTAGCCGAGCGGATGATCCGGCGACGGCGCGCGCCGCGCCTGGCGCATGCCGATCAACAGCAGCACCTGATTGCCGCAGTCGGCCAGTGAATGCACCGCTTCGGCGAGCATCGAACCGGAACCGGTGACGACCGCGGCGACGAGTTTGCCGACGAAGATCGCGAAGTTCGCGCCGAGGGCCAGGAAAATCGTGCGAACCGAATCGGCCTTTCCGGACATGTCAGTCCCTGCGCTTGCGCGCGGCGCGTTTTTTCGGCGCGGCGGATTCGCGTGCTGCCAGCGCCGCCTGCTGGCGCTTGCTCAATGCCTCGCGCACGAGTTCATACGAACGGCGCACGAAGACTTGCGTTTGCGCCGTGCCGAAACGCTCCGGCTCGACCAGGGTAATCCAGAACGGCCGCGCCGCGTAATGCGCCGGCACGATACCGGGCTGCGCCGTCAGTTCGACAAAATGCCCCGCCTCCACCGCGAACGAGAGCCGGCCGCGTTCGGGTCCGCACAGGCAAAGCGTCGCAAATGCGCGGCCCGCGACGCTCAGCACCAACTCGTCATCGCGTCTGACCGCTGCGGCGGTGCCCGGCCATGCGCCGCTGAATTTTTCCAGTTCCGCCGCGTTCACGCCACTTCCGTCCTCTGCCGCCGGCAAAGCGGCCGCGGTTTTAGGTGTGATACTCGAAATGGATGCAGCACATTATCGCCATGCCGACTTTAGCAAATTCCCCGGCGAAGATGCAGGCGCCAACCGGCACGAAGCCGCTGGGCGAGCGTGTGCAAAGCAGCGCTGGCGACTTGCTGCTGCGGCCGATCCGCCGCGACGACGTCGCCGCGTTGCGACGTGGCTTCGCGCGGCTGAGCGCCGAGGAAGTGCGCTTCCGCTTTCTGCACCCCGTCACCGATCTGCCCGACGACATGGCGCGCGCGCTGTGCGAACCGGACCCGCGATGCGGCATCGCCCTGGTGCTGATCGATCCGCCGCCGGCGAGCGCGCCGGAAATTCATGCCGTCGCGCGTGCGCACGTGGATCCGGCCACGTTATGCGCGGAATTTGCCCTGATCGTGCAGCAGCGCTATACAGGCCAGGGGCTCGGCAGTTTGCTGATGCAGCGCCTGATCGCTGCCTGCCGAACCCGCGGCGCGGTGGAGATCTGGGGCGACGTGCTGGTCGAAAACGGCGCGATGCTTGAACTGTGCGAGCACCTTGGGTTCACGCGACGCACACAATGGAGCGATCGCGGCATCGTGCGGGTCAACTTGCCGCTGCCGCCCTGAGCAGGCGGCAGCCGCGCGCGCTAAACTGCGCGTCCCGCGCCGGGCACGCACTATGCTTTCGGCGCTGTCGTCGTTACTCGAATGCAGATGCTCAAAGCACAAATACCACGCGACGCGAAACTTCGCGCATTCTGGAATACCCCGCCCGGCAGCGCCGCCGCGCTGGCCATAGCCGAAACGGCGCGCCGCCACGCCGGCATCGTCGTCGCCGTCACGCACGACACGCACGCCGCGCACGCGCTCGAGGCGGACTTGCGAATTTTCGCCGGCGCCGGTCTCGATGTGCTGCATTTTCCGGATTGGGAAACGCTGCCCTACGACTTGTTCGCGCCGCATCCGCAGATCGTCTCGCAGCGCATTGCCGCGCTATACCGACTGCCGTCGGTCGCGCGCGGAGTGCTCGTGGTTCCGGCGGCGACGCTGATGCAGCGCCTGGCGCCACGCACGTTTATCGGCGGCTCGAGCCTGCTGCTCGAATTGCGCCAACGCCTCGACCTCGGCACCGAACAGCAGCGCTTGCAGACGGCCGGCTACCGTAACGTGCCGCAAGTGGCCGAGCCCGGCGATTTCGCCGTGCGCGGCGCGCTGATCGACATCTTTCCGATGGGTGCGGCCGACCCCTACCGTATCGAACTGTTCGATCGCGAGATCGAATCGATCCGCAGTTTCGATCCGGAAACGCAACGTTCCCTGCACAAAGTGGAAAAAGTCGAGCTGCTACCGGCGCGCGAATTCCCGCTGACCGAGGAATCGGTCAAGGGATTTCGCAACACCTTGCGCGAGCGCTTTCCGATCGATCCGCGGCATTGTCCGATCTATCAGGACCTGAAGGCGGGCGCGACGCCGGCCGGCATCGAGTACTACCTGCCGCTGTTCTTCGAACGTACCGAAACCGTGTTCGACTATCTCGGCGCGGCGCCGCTGTTCATGCTCGCCGAAAACGCACTCGGCGCCGCCGATACGTTCTGGCAGCAGGCGCAGGCGCGCTACGACAGCCGCGCGCACGACATCGAGCGACCCATCCTGCCGGTTGCCGAGTTGTATCTGCCGCCGGATCGGCTGCGCGAACGGTTGAATCTGCATCTGCGCGTGGAGTTCGTCGCGCCGGGAACAAACGAACATGCCGTCGACCTCGGCGCGAATCCGGCGCCTGATCTGCCGATCAATCATCGCAGCCAGCCGCCCGGTGCGGAATTGAAACGATTCCTCGATACCTACGCTGGTCGCGTGCTGATTGCGGTGGATTCTGCCGGCCGCCGCGAAGCATTGCTCGAGCAACTCACTCAAGCCGATATTCATCCACAGGTCGTCACTTCGTGGCACGATTTCATCGCCGGCGTTGAGCCTCGCCCCGGCAAGGCTCCCACGGCGACAGAGGATAACGTTCAAATCGCTGTCGCCGCGCTCGACGATGGTTTCGTATTGACCGATCTGCCGATCACGGTGCTCACCGAACGTCAGTTGCTCGGCGAGCGCGTGCAGCAGGCACGCCGGCGCAAGACGGCGGCGCGCGATCCGGAGGCGGTGCTGCGCGACCTCTCGCAACTGGCCATCGGCGCGCCGATCGTGCATGTGGATCACGGCGTCGGCCGCTATCAGGGATTAACGAAACTCGAACTCGGCGGCGGCGGAGAATTTCTCGCAATCGAATACGCGAATGCGGACAAGCTCTACGTTCCGGTCGCGCAACTGCATCTGATCTCGCGCTATTCGGGCACCGCGCCGGAACTGGCGCCTCTGCACACGCTTGGCGGCAACGCCTGGGAACGCGCCAAGCGCAAGGCGGCGCAGAAAGTGCGCGACGTCGCGGCAGAACTGCTCGCCTTGTACGCACAGCGCGAGGCGCGCCGGGGCCACGCCCTCGTCTACGACCGTGCGTTGTACGCGCAATTCGCGGCCGCGTTCCCGTTCGAGGAGACGCCCGACCAGTTGCAGGCAATCGAAGCGGTAATCGCCGATCTCGCTTCAGGCAAGGCGATGGATCGCGTGGTTTGCGGCGACGTCGGTTTTGGCAAGACCGAGGTGGCCCTGCGTGCGGCCTTCGTCGCGGCGAGTGCGGGCAAACAGGTCGCGGTACTGGTGCCGACGACCTTGCTGGCGCAACAGCATTACCAGAATTTCCGCGACCGTCTGGCTGACTGGCCGGTGCGCGTGGAGGTGATCTCGCGCTTCAAGTCGAAAAAAGAAGCCGATAGCGCACTGGCGAAACTGCGTGACGGCGGCATCGACGTGATGATCGGCACGCACCGCTTGCTGCAGGCGGACGTGAAGTTCAAGGACCTCGGTCTCGTCATCATCGACGAGGAACACCGCTTCGGCGTGCGCCACAAGGAAGCGCTGAAGAAGCTGCGCGCCGAAGTCGACCTGCTCACGCTCACCGCGACGCCGATTCCGCGCACGCTGAACATGGCGATGGCCGGCCTGCGCGACCTGTCCATCATCGCCACGCCGCCCGAACACCGGCTCGCCGTGAAGACCTTCGTCGCGCCATACGATCCGGCCACGGTGCGCGAGGCGTTCCAGCGCGAACTCGGCCGCGGCGGGCAAGTATACTTCTTGCACAACGCCGTCGACAGCATCGAACGCGCCGCACGCGATCTCGCCCAACTCGTGCCGGATGCGCGTATCCGCATCGCCCACGGCCAGATGCCCGAGCGCGAACTCGAGCAGGTCATGCTCGATTTCTATCGCCAGCGCTTCAATGTGCTGGTGTGCACGACGATCATCGAATCCGGCATCGACGTGCCGAGCGCGAACACGATCGTGATCGACCGTGCCGACCGTTTCGGTCTGGCGCAATTGCATCAGTTGCGCGGCCGCGTCGGCCGTTCGCACCATCGTGCCTATGCCTATCTGATCGTACCGGATCGCCGCGCCATCACCGCGGATGCGGAAAAGCGCCTCGACGCCATCGCCGCGATGGAGGAACTCGGCGCGGGTTTTACGCTGGCCACGCACGATCTGGAAATCCGCGGCGCGGGCGAGTTGCTCGGCGAGGAGCAAAGCGGCCAGATCGAGGAGGTCGGATTCGCGCTCTACGCCGAATTGCTCGACCGCGCCGTACGCGCACTCAAATCGGGCAAGGTACCGGATTTCGACTTGGCCAGCGAACACGACGCCGAAGTCGAATTGCATATTCCGGCATTGATTCCGGACGACTACCTGGCCGACGTGCACGCGCGCCTGACCTTGTACAAGCGCATTGCCAGCGCGCGTGACGCCGATGCGCTGCGCGAACTGCAGGTCGAAATGATCGATCGCTTCGGTCTGCTACCCGACGCGGTGAAAAATCTGTTTGCCGCGGCCGCACTCAAACTTGGCGCGAACGCACTCGGTATCCGCAAGCTCGAACTCGGCGAGAACGGCGGCCGCATCCTGTTCAAGCCGAATCCGCCCATCGAGCCGATGGCGGTGATCCAGCTTATCCAGTCGCAGCCGAAAACCTACGCGTTGGACGGCCCCGACAAGCTGAAGATCCGCCTGCCCCTGCCCGGCGCCGCGGAGCGCCTGGGCGCGGCGCAGAATCTGTTGCGGACACTGGCGGCGAAACCGTGAAAACCCTGTCGGTAAAGGTCAAACCGAATGCGCGCGCCAGCCGCCTCGAACAGGACGGGGATGGTTCGTGGCTCGCGCACTTGAAATCGCCGCCGGTCGACGGCAGGGCGAATGCGGAACTGATCGCGCTGATCGCCGCAAGATTCGATTGCCGCAAAGCGCAGGTCTCGATCAAGTCAGGCGCGGGCGGGCGGATGAAGTTGGTGCGGATCGAGGACTGAGTTCCCTTGTCCCGCCGGCGGGAGAGGCGATTTCACCTCGCCGAATTGTCCGTTCCGCCCAGCCTCCCCATGAACTGCCGGTAATAACGCATCTCGGCGATGGAATCGCGCACGTCGGAGAGCGCCGTGTGCGTGGATTCCTTGCTGAAGCCCTTCGCCAATTCCGGAGTCCAGCGCCGCGCCAATTCCTTGAGCGTCGACACGTCCAGATTGCGGTAGTGGAAGAACCGCTCCAGCCGCGGCATCAGCCGATACAGGAATCGGCGGTCCTGGCAGATGGAATTGCCGCACATCGGCGACTTGCCGGCGGGCACCCAGCGATTCAGGAAATCCATCGTCGCCGCCTCGGCCTGTGCCATGTTTACGGACGAATCGAGCACGCGCTGCCACAGCCCGGATTTGGCGTGCTGCTTGCGGTTCCAGTCGTCCATCGCTTCCAACCGAGCGAGCGCATGGCCGACGGCGAGTTCAGGGCCTTCTTCTAGAATATTCAATTGCTTATCGGTGACAATAGTGGCGATTTCGAGGATGGAATCGGCATCCGTGTCAAGACCCGTCATCTCCAGGTCGATCCAGATCAGATTGTCCTCGTGCACTGCCGGGCGATTCATGCGACGGATTTTCCTGTCCAGTTGCCCGCACCATAGCATCCGCGCGGCGCGCTTGCCCAGTCCGGCACGATTTGCGCATGGATTAAGGCACCACTAGACTCACCCGCTTGTGCCTGGCGCTTTGAGGGGAAGCTCCGTGGACCGCATCCTGCTCGTGGAAACTTCGGCAACGCGCCGGCGCGCGATGCACGGGCTGCTCGCGGCCCGCGGTTTCGCCGTCAGCGAACTGTCCGACTACGCGCAGGCCCTGCCGCTGATCGAACGCCTCGGCAGCACGACCCTGGGGTTCCGCGGCATCGTCATCGGCTGGCCCGAACACAGCGATGCGCTGGCCGAACAGGTTTTCGCCGTGCTGCACCGCGACGAGTTCGAGCACTTCGCCGTGCTGCTGCTGGCCGACACCAATGACGGCGCGGCGGTGAACTGGATGATGAAGCGCGCCAGCACAGGCCTGTTGCTGTGGAGCGACTACAGCGAATGCGCCGAGGCGATGGCCAAGCTGCTCAACCCGCCCTCGCCGGTAACGCCGGACCTGGACATCGGCGGGCAATCGCATTTGCGGGTACTGTTCGTCGATGATTCGGCCACGGTGCGCATCGCCTTCCGCCGCCTGCTGATGAAGCACGGATACCTTGTGGAAACCGCCGAAGACGTCGAAGACGGCTGGCGCAAGGCGCAGGCAACGGCCTTCGACCTCGCCATCGTCGACTACTTCATGCCCGGCGATCCGGGCACGGTGTTGGTGCAGCGGATGAAGAACGACGCGCGCACCGCGAACGTGCTGTCCGCGGTCATCACCGGCACTTATTCCGATCGCGTGATCAACGAATCGCTTGCGGCCGGCGCGCTGGAATGCCTGTTCAAGAGCGAGGCGCGCGAACTGTTCCTCGCGCGCCTGGGCTCGCTCGCGCGCGCGGTGCAGGATCGCAAGTCGGTGGACGCCGAACGCCGGCGCCTGCAGAGCATCCTCAGTTCCGTCGGCGATGGCGTCTACGGCGTCGACAGCCGCGGCACCATTCAATTCGTCAATCCCGCCGCGCTCGACATGCTCGGCTACGCCGAAGCCGGCGAACTCGTTGGCGAATCCGCGCACGAAACTTTCCACCACAGTTACGAAGACGGCACCGCGGTGCCGCGCAACGCCTGCTTCCTGTCGCAGTGCTACGCGCAGGGCAGCCAGGTGCCCGGCTGGCAGACCGTGTTCTGGAGCCGCGCCAAACGCCCGGTGCCGGTCGAGTGCACGGTCTATCCGATGCAGGTCGAGGGTCGGCGCGAGGGTTCGGTGGTGGCGTTTCGCGACATCTCCGCGCGACGCATGCTCGAGGAGGAACTGCGCTGGCAGGCCAGCCACGACGCGCTGACAAAACTCAACAACCGCGCCTGGTTCGAGACCCAGCTCGAACAGGAAATCGCGCGCCTGAAGCGCACCGATCAGGTGTCGCTGCTGCTGTTTCTCGACCTCGACCGTTTCAAGTACATCAACGATACCGCCGGCCACACGGCGGGCGACCAATTGCTGGTCGAAATCAGCCGGCGCCTGTCTTCGCGCCTGCGTGCCAGCGATCACATCGCGCGCATGGGCGGCGATGAATACGCGGTGATCCTGCGCAATGTCAACAATGCCGATATCGCCCAGGTCGCGGACGAATTCCGCAAGGCGCTCGGCGCGCTGCCGTTCGCCTACGGCGGCAAGAGCTATCGCGTCGGCACCTCGATCGGCGTGGCCCGGCTCGACCAGCACACGCCCTCGCGCAGCGAAGCGATGGCGGCGGCCGACGTGGCTCTGCATCTGGCCAAGCGCAACGGCCGCAACCAGATCCACGTGTTCTCCGCCGATACCGACCAGCGCGCGCGCATGGACATGGAACTGGGCTGGTCGGCGCGCCTGGAGTCGGCGCTGAAAAACGACGGCTTCGCGCTGTGTTTCCAGCCGATCCTGCCATTGGCGAACCTGGATTACGAGCGTCTGCCGGAACAGCACGGTGCGCTGTGGACGCGTTACATGCGTCAGCACGGTACGCAGCAGCGCATGTTTTATGAAATTCTGATTCGTCTGCGCGCGCAGGACGGCTCGCTGGTCGCGCCGAACGCTTTTCTGCCGGCAGCCGAGCGCTTCAGCATGGTCGCCGATATCGATCGCTGGGTGATCCGGCACGCCTTTCAGGTCGTGCGCGAGCAGAATCACCACGACGCGCCGATGGGCCTGTCGATCAATCTTGCCGCACAATCGCTCGCACACGGCAACCTCGGCGGCTTCATCACCGATTGCCTGGTCGAATTCGATGTCGATCCGCGCGCGGTGGTTTTCGAAGTCACCGAGGCCGGCGCGCTCAATCACCTGGAGGCCGTGCGCCATCTGATCGCCGAACTCAAGCCCTTCGGCTGCCGTTTCGCGCTGGACGATTTCGGCATCGGCTTCTCGTCGTTCGCGCACTTGAAGCATCTCGACGTGGACTTCCTCAAGATCGACGGCTCGTTCATCCGCGAGCTGCTCAACGATCCGGTCGATCTCGCCGTCATCAGCGCGATCACGAACATCGCCCATTCGATCGGCAAGATCGCCGTCGCCGAGCACGTGGACCGCCCGGAGATCCTGCGCGCCCTGCACGCCTGCGGTGTCGATCAGGCGCAGGGCTTCTACATCGCCCGCCCGCAACCGAGTTTGCGTGCCGCCAATGGACAGCTTGAGCTGATCCAGGATCACGGCGCCTCCGGTGGAAACGTCGCCTAGCTCGCGTGCTAACCTGCGCGGATGCGCGCGGACACGATCTACTGGCACGACTACGAGACATCCGGCACCGATCCGCGCCGCGACCGCGCCGTCCAGTTCGCCGGCCAGCGCACGACGCTCGATCTCGATCCCGTCGGTGAGCCGCTGTCGATCCTGTGCAAACCGGCACCCGATGTCCTCCCGCAGCCGGTCGCCTGTCTGCTCACCGGAATCACGCCGCAGGTCGCGGAGCGCGACGGCATGATCGAGGCCGAGTTCAGCGCACGCATTCAGGATGAGCTTGGCGCTCCGGGAACCTGTGGTGCCGGCTTCAACTCGATCCGTTTCGACGACGAGTTCACGCGCAACCTGTTGTACCGCAATTTTTACGACCCGTACGAACGCGAGTGGAAGGACGGCAACTCGCGCTGGGATATCATCGATCTGGCGCGGATGTGCTATGCGCTGCGCCCACAGGGCATCGAGTGGCCGCGCGGCGGTGAAAACAAACCGAGCTTCAAGTTGCAGGATCTCGCCGCCGCGAACCGTTTGTCCAGCACGCAGGCGCACGATGCCGCATCCGACGTCGCCACCACCATCGATCTCGCGCGCCGTCTGAGGCGTGCGCAACCGCGCCTGTGGGATTTCTATTTCGCTCTGCGCGACAAGAATCGGGCGCGCGCCTTGCTCGACGTGGCGCACCGAGCGCCGGTGCTGCATGTGTCCTCGCGCTATCCGGCCGAACGCGGGTGCCTGGCGATGGTTATGCCGTTGACGCAGCACCCGGATCAGCAGAACAAGGTCATCGTCTACGATCTGGACGTCGATCCGGCTCCATTGCTCGAACTCGACGCAGATGAAATAGCCGATCGCGTGTTCACCGCACGCGCCGATCTACCCGATGATGTCGCACGCATTCCGCTCAAAGCGGTGTCGATCAACAAGTCGCCCGCACTCGCGCCCCTATCCGCGCTCAAAGACGTGGATTCGCGGCGCATCGGCCTGGACGTCGCTTTGTGCGAGAAACATCTGGAAGCGTTGCGCCGCGCGCCGGACATCGCGGAAAAGGTCCGCCGCGTTTTCGCGATAGAACGCGAAGCAAAGGCGGCCGTCGATCCGGAACTGGCAATCTACGCCGGATTCGCGGCCGACGCGGATCGGCGCCTGTTCACGAAAGTTCGCGGCACGCCACCGGCATCGTTGCGCGAGCACGAAAACGCCTTCCGCGACTCGCGATTTTCAATTCTGCTTTTTCGCTATCGCGCGCGCAATTTTCCGCAAACCCTGAATCCCGATGAACGCGCACACTGGGGGGATTTCCGCCGCGCGCGCCTGACCGAACCCACCGCGCTCACGAGTATCGCACTGGACGAGTACTTCGCGCAGATCACCGCACTGCGCGCCGCGCCGGCAACGACCGGCCCGCAGCATGCTCTGCTTGATCGGCTCGACGATTGGGGACACCACATCGCCGCACAAATCAGCCACACCACCGCACCACCATGAGCAAATCCTATTTCTCAAAAAACACTTTCTCTTTCCTGCGTGCGCTGGACCGCAACAACAACCGGCCGTGGTTCCACGCGCATCAGGACGACTACGAACGCCATGTGCGCGAGCCATTTCTGCGACTGATCGGCGACTTGCAAGCGCCGCTGGAGAAAATCAGCACGCACCTGCGCGCCGATCCGCGCAAGACCGGCGGCTCGCTGTTCCGCGTACACCGCGACACGCGCTTCGCCAACGACAAGACGCCGTACAAGCCATGGGCAGGCGCGCGTCTGTTCCACGAACGCCACCGCGAAGTCGCCGCGCCGTCCTTTTATCTGCACATTGCCCCGCGCGACTGTTTCGCAGGCGGCGGCATCTGGCATCCGGAACCGCCAACACTCAAGCGCATCCGTGATTTTCTCGCCGACAATCCGGCGGCGTGGAAACGCGCGACGCAAGGCAAGGCGTTCCGCGAGCATTTCGCCTTCTGGGGCGAAAGCCTTTTGCGGCCGCCACGCGGCTACGATGCGCAACACGAACTGATCGAAGACCTGAAACGCAAGAACTTCGCCGCCGGCGCGGAATTCACCGAAGCACTGGCCTGCTCGTCCGAACTGCGGCCATTCGCCGTAGCCACGTTCAAGCGTCTGGCGCCGATGATCGACTATCTGTGCGCGGCGCTGGAGCTGGAATTTTGACTCTCAGGCTTGGCCGAAGCCAAACGCCAGCACCTCACGAATATCCTCGCTATCCGTCATCGCCATCAGCAGGCGCTCGATGCCCAACGCCACGCCGGCGCACTCCGGCACGCCGGTTTCGAGGGCGGCGAGGAAATTCTCGTCAATCGGTAATTCAGGCAAGCCGCGCTCGTGGCGGCGCGCATTGTCGCGCACGAAGCGCGCGCGCTGCTCCGTCGCATCGGTCAGTTCGTGATAGCCGTTGGCGAGTTCCTGCGTGCCGACATAAAGCTCGAAACGCTCGGCGACCGGCGGATCGTTCCCGCGGATTTTCGCCAGCGCGCATTGCGAGGCCGGGTAGTCGAAAACGACGGTGACGCGGTCGCGCGGAAAATCCGGCTGGATGCGATGCGTCAGCAACAGGTCCAGCCAATCGTCTCGTGTCAGGCCAGTCGCTTCGACGCGTATGTTGCCCAACGCTTGGTGAAGTTCCGCATCGCTCGCCGCGAATGGATCAAGGCCGAGCATGTCGCGAAACAAATCGCGATAAGCGGCTTTCCGCACACAGACGGATTTTCCGGCCAACGTCAACGCCGTTTGAACGAGTTCAACAGTTTCGTCAATGAGGCGCCGATGGTCCCAGCCGACGCGATACCATTCCAGCATGGTGAACTCGGGATTGTGCCGACGCCCCACTTCGCCATCGCGGAACACGCGTCCGAGTTCGTAATTGTCGCCCACGCCTGTCGCGAGCAGACGTTTTTGCGCGAATTCCGATGAGGTGCGCAGCCAGCGCTCGCGCGCGCCGGAATCGATGCGTCCGGAAAACCGCGTGACGAAACTGGCGATATTGGGCTCGGTATTCGCACCACAGGACAAGATCGGCGTTTCGACTTCCAGCACATTGCGTATGGCGAAAAATTCGCGGATCGCTGCATACAGGCGCGCACGCAGCGCAAGCGTCGCACGCACCGTATCACTCGTGCACACGCAGAAATTCCTTCAGCCGCGCCTCGTCCCATATCTCGATACTCAGCTCCTGCGCCTTGTCGAGCTTGGAACCGGCTTCGCTGCCGGCGACGACTAAGCTGGTCTTCTTCGACACGCTGCCAGAGACTTTCGCGCCGAGAGCCTCGAGCTTCGCCTTTGCCTCATCGCGCGACAGCGCGGTCAGTGCTCCGGTCAGCACCACGGTCTTGCCGGCAAGCGGCCCCTGCGCCTCACGCTGCGGCTCCGATTCCGGCCACGTCACACCTGCCGCGCGCAGTTGCGCAATCGCCTCGCGATTGTGCGGTTCGGCGAAAAACGTGGCGATATGCGCCGCCATGATCGGACCGACGTCGGGCACTTGCATCAATTCCTCAGGCGCCGCCTGCATCAGCGCATCGAGTCCGCCGAACCAGCGCGCGAGCGCTTTCGCGGTGGCTTCGCCGACATCGGGAATGCCGAGCGCATACAGGAACCGCTCGAGCGAAGTGCGCTTGCTGTGCGCAATCGCCGCGATCAGATTCTCCGCCCACTTGCTCGCGATCTTGCCGGCTTTTGCCGTCTCCGGGGTGGTGCCGTCGCGTTCGTCGGCGCGACGTTTCATCTCCAGCAAGTCATCCAGTGTCAGCGTATACAAATCCGCCACCGAATGCACGTAGCCGAACTCGCACATATCCTCGATGTAGCGCTCGCCCAAACCTTCGATGTCCATCGCCCGGCGCGAGGCAAAATGGAAGATCGTCTGCGCACGTTGCGCGGCGCAGCTCAAGCCGCCGGAACAGCGCGCGACGACCTCGCCATCCTCGCGCAAAATGGCCGAACCGCACACCGGGCAATGTGCCGGCATCTGCCACGCGTGCGTGTGCGCAGGTCGCTTGTCGAGCACGACGCCGACGACTTCCGGTATTACGTCTCCGGCACGGCGCACGATCACGGTATCGCCGATGCGCACATCAAGGCGCGCGACCTGATCGGCGTTGTGCAAGGTCGCATTGGTCACAGTGACGCCGCCGACAAAAACCGGTTTGAGCCTTGCTGCAGGCGTGGCCGCACCGGTACGGCCGATATTGACGATTATGTCCTCGATCGTGGTGGTCTGTTCCTGTGCCGGGAACTTGTGCGCAACCGCCCAACGCGGCGTGCGGCCGACATAGCCAAGCTCGCGTTGCGCGGCCAGATCGTCGAGCTTGTAGACGACGCCGTCGATATCGAAGGGCAACGCATCGCGCTGTGCGCCGATGCGACGGAAGTACGCAAGACACCCTTCCACGCCAGCCGCCGTATCGATCAAATTGCTGACGGGAAAACCCCAATCGCGCAACCTGCGCATGGTTGCCGAATGCGTCGCCGGCAGATCGGCGCCAGCGACTTGACCGACTGCGTAAGCGAAAAACGCCAACGGGCGCCGCGCCGTGATGCGCGGATCAAGTTGACGCAGCGAACCTGCCGCCGCGTTGCGTGGATTGACCAGCGGCTTGATCTTGCCGCCGGAAGCGCGCGCGGCCTCGTTGTATTTCTCAAAACCGGCGCGCGGCATGTAGACCTCGCCGCGCACTTCCAGCACGCGCGGCCAATTCTTGCCGCGTAGCCGCAGCGGGATGCTCCTGATCGTGCGCAGATTGGCACTGACGTCCTCGCCGGTTTCGCCGTCGCCGCGCGTAGCACCTTGCACGAATATGCCATTCTCGTAGCGCAGACTGATCGCGAGGCCGTCGAATTTCGGCTCGACGGAAAATTCCAGATCGGTGCGCCCAAGCCGCTCGCGTATGCGTTGCGCGAAATCCTCGACTTCTGCATCGCTGAAGGCATTGGCCAGCGACAGCATCGGTATCGCGTGACGGACTTCGGCGAACTCGCGAGACGGCGCGGCGCCCACGCGCTGGGTCGGCGAATCGGGTGTACGCAGATTCGGATGATCGGCCTCGACCGCTTCGAGTTCGCGCATGAGCGCGTCGTACTCGGCGTCGGGAATATTCGGTTCGTCGAGGATGTGGTAGCGGTAATTGGCTTCGTCGAGCTGCGCGCGCAAAGCGGCGGCGCGTTCGATCGCGGAATGCTTCGATGTCATGGGCCCAGTTTACGGTTTTCGGGGTCATTCCGGCAGACAACGCCGGGATGACGGTGATCCGGATTGCAGTTGCGTTGCACTTCCAGCAGGATGCTGGCGACGAATCGAATTGGAGAATTGCAATGGCCAAATCGACCTGGGCGCCGTTTCCGCATCCGGACACGGCTTACGACTACGCCGGCGACAAGCTGGCCAGAGCGTGGAAGACCCTGCACGCGGGCGATCAGGAACCTTTCCCGGACGACAAGCACGTTGCCAGACTGCTCAAGGCCAATCCCCTGCTCTCGAAAGGGATGAGCGGCAAGGACACCGGCAAGACCGCCGCGCAATTGCAGGCCGCCTGGCGTGCCTTCCATCGCGGCGATTTCCAGCAAGCTCACGACGCCGGCGTGGCATTGAAGGCGCTGGGCGCTTCCGTCGCGATCAAGGCCGGCGGTATTCACGCCACGTATCTGCTCAAATCCGACAAGGACAAACTCGCCCGCTACGCGGCGCTGGCAGAACTCGCCGAACACGCGATCGCTGCGCTGCCGAACGAAGCCAACAGCCATTACCGGCGCGCCTTCGCGCTGGGCCGCTACAGCCAGTGTCTGTCGATTGTGCAGGCGCTGGCGCAGGGCATCGCAGGCAAGGTGAGAGCATCCCTGGACGCCGCGCTCGAACTGGAGCCGCAGCACGCCGAGGCGCGCACCGCACTCGGGTTGTATCACGCCGAAATCGTCGGCAAAGTCGGCGGCATGTTGGCCAAACTCACCTACCGCGCGAGCGCCGGCGAAGCGGAGAATCAACTCAAGAAAGCGCTCAAGCTCACGCCCGACTCGCCCATCGCCTGGATCGAATACGGCAACGCGCAACTGCTGTTGCAGGGCATCGAGGGTGAAGACGCTGCCGCCGCGGCCTTCGCCAAAGCCGCAAAGCTCAAGCCGCGCGATGCGATGGAACGGCTGGACGCCGGGTGGGCGAAGGCTCAGCTCGCATAAAGCCATCGTCGGTATAGTGGGCGGCCGATGGACGATCCAACCGCCGCAATGACTCCAGACATCGCCGCCGCACCGGTGCTGGACGCACCCGCCAAGCGCGCCCTGCTTTGGCTGGTCGCATTCTCGTTCTTCATGCAGATGCTCGACTCGACCATCGTCAATACGGCGACGCCGAGCATCGCGCAAAGCATGGGCATAGCGCCGCTCGACCTGCGCACGGCCCTGACCAGCTACACGCTCGCGCTGGCGGTGTTCATTCCGCTCAGCGCATGGCTCGCCGACCGTCGCGGTACGCGCGAAATCTTCTGGTGGGCGATTCTCGTATTCACCTTCGGTTCGTTGGCCTGTGGTCTTGCCCAGAACCTGTGGATGCTGGTTGCTGCACGCGTAGTGCAGGGCTTCGGCGGCGCCATGATGATGCCGGTCGGACGCCTGGCCCTGGTGCGCGCGTTCGACAAATCCGAATTCGTGCATGCGATGAGCGTGGCGACGATTCCCGGCCTGATCGGCCCGGCCATCGGTCCGCTGCTCGGCGGGTTCTTCGCCATGTACGTGTCGTGGCGCATGATTTTCTTCGTCAACATTCCGTTCGGCATCGTCGGTCTGTTCCTCGCGCGCCGCGCCATGCCCGATTACCGCGGTGCGCGCGCGCCGCTCGATATCGCGGGATTTGCGCTGTTCGCTCTCGGCGCGGGCGGCTTGTCATGGGCACTGGAACAGTTGAGCGAAGCCGTCTACGCGCAAGGATTCGCATGCGGCATCGCTGCGATCGTCGCATTGGCGCTGTATTGGCGGCGCGGCACGCGCGTGGCCGCACCCATCGTCGATCTGCGCCTGCTGCGCATCCGCAGCTTCCGCATCGCCTTCAACGGCGGCTTCGCCACGCGTCTGGGCGTGGGCGGCATCTACTTCCTGCTCACCCTGCTGTTCCAGGTCGGCTTCGGCTATTCGGCCATCGCCGCCGGCCTGCTGCAGATCCCGCAGGCGTTGGCCATGCTGCTGATGCGCTTCTTCGTCGGTCCGATTCTGAAATACCAGGGCTATCGCCGCGTGCTGCTCTGCAACACCGCGCTGGCGGGCGCACTGGTGATGGCGTTCGCGACGCTGAGCGCAGCGACACCGGTCTGGCTGATTTGCATACAAGTATTCATCTACGGGTTCGTGATGTCCCTGCAGTACACGGCGATGAACACGCTGGGATTCGTCGATCTGACGCCCGCGCAGGCCAGCATGGGCGCGAGCATGACCAGCACGGTACAGAACCTGTCGATGAGTTTCGGTGTGGCGTTCGCTTCACTGCTGATGGCGCTGTCCCTCGGCGACGCGCACGATGGCGCGCCCTATATCGCCGCGTTCCGCGTCACCACGCTCATCCTCGGCGCCGTCACCGTGCTCTCGTCGCTGATGTTCCTGCGGCTGCCGCGCCAAGCCGCAAGTTAGATGCCGGAAACCCGGCCAGTGATGAACCCTATCGGCAAACACTTCGGCCCGGAGCGAGCACAAACCCACCCCGGGCGAAACGGGTCTATTGCCGACCAGGCGCTGAAGCGAGCGCCAAGAGCGCGAGCAGTGTGCCTAGCGCGAGCAACATCCACGGCCCCAGCATTGTGGTCGGCGTGATCGCCGCCTGTACGCTGCCATAACACAGCAATACAAGCCCGTTTCCGGCCTGCACGCCATTGGTAACGGTTGCCGAAGTCAGGCTGATATTGTTCGAGGTACCGCCGGCACCGCCGCCGCCGCCGCCATTGTCGTTGTTCGCACAGGCCGTCGTACCGACGCCTGCGCCGCCACCGCCAGGCCCCACGACGGAACCACCGCCGCCGCCGCCGCCGCCGGCACCTGCGCAAGCGTTGAAGCTGGTTGCAGTTCCGCCATTGCCTGCAATCGAGCCCGCCGCGGCCGGAAAGCCGCCACAACCGGCCCCCGCCGCCCCTCCCGTTCCGGTTGCACCGCCGAATCCGCCAAACGGGCCATCGACATTCGTATCGTTGGCGCCATTGCCGCCCGATCCGCCTCCGCCGATACCGCCGGCACCACCGAAGATGTTGGATGCGCCGCCGGCGCCGTCCTGATAGCAGCCGGACATGCCACCACCACCACCGCCACCAGCGACGGCCACGCGATTGCCGATGGCATTGCCGCCAACGCGTACATCCGTGGCGCCGCCGCCGATTCCAGCAGCACCGCCACCGGCGCCCCCCGCATTGATCACTGGGGAACCTTGCCCGCCGACCCAAATCGACAGCGTCGCGCCGGGTGTCACAGCCAGGGTTCCGCTGACTTCACCGCCGAGGCCGCCTGTGCCGCCGATGGAGCCGTTTAGACTGCCGCCACCGCCGCCCTGCGCGCCGAACAGGGACATCGTGACCGAAGTGATTCCCGCCGGCACTATCGATGTTTGTTCGGCACCGGTGAAACCGAACGAGGCTGGCGTCTGCCCGGGACCGCAGGCGGGCTGGGCGTTCAGCGGAGTGATGACACTCACGCTCAAAGCCAACAATGGCAACCACAAGAATGCTTTAACAATCGAATGCGGTTTCATCTCCCCTCCCAGATTAACGAAACAAATTGCAGCACTCGCTTTTGCCGAATTCTCAAGTATAAAAATACCGTATTTCTGCAGACGGCGCAAAGGCATTCTTTTCAAAGCCAGTCTATTGCCTCCGCGCATACATCCCTGGATACCCATAATCTCGAAGCGCTTTAATCCAGCCGTCGACCGCAATACCGCATCAGCGTCGTCTCTGCGTCACCCGCGGCGATCGTGCCACTCCAGTCTTCCATCAGGGTAAGCAGGGTGAGCTTTTCCACTTCATGTGCGAAGCGCTGCGCGATGGCATCGGGGTCGGCGACCCGGCGCTGATCGGCGATCAGGCCGAAGTGCACGCGGCCGTTGTAGGACAGGATCGATACGCCCATGCCGATGTTGCCGTTCTGTGGTACCCAGAACATCAGTTCCTTCACTTCCACACCGGCCAGATACAGCGGTTTTTTCGGGCCGGGTACGTTGGTGGCGACCGTGCTGGCCTTGCGGCTGAACAAATCCAGTGCCATGCGTTGCAGCGCGGCCGGCGCCATGCCGACGGCGGCGAGCAGGCCGAAAGTGAGCGCCGCCTGCTTGCTGCGCTTGAGTTCGCGCATCGACGCGGCTACGCGTTCGAGCCGACGCAGCGGATTGGCCTCCCCCACGGGCAGATCGAGAAATACCAGACCGAAATGGTTGCCGAGTTGCCGGGCGTGTTCCAGCGGACGCAGATTCACCGGCACCGTGGCACGGATGGTGACGCCATCGACCAGCTCGCCCAGATCGCGCAGATAACCGCGCAACGCGCCGGCGGCGCAGGCGAGCAGGATGTCGTTGACGGTGCAGCGCAGGATGCGGCCCAGCGCCTTGACCTCGGCGAGGGGCAAGGGCTCGGCCCAGGCGCAGCGCTTGCGTGCGCCGAGCGCGCCATTCTTGAACGCAGTCGGCGGGTCATCTGCGAGATTGAGGGCAATGGCGAGTTCGCGCGCGATTTCCGAACCTTCGCGCGCGATCGTCGCGGCCAGCACCGGATTGCGCATCAGGGCGCTCCCTTGGGCCAAGGCCTTGGAAATCCCCTTGCGCGCCGGCGCGAGCAGGCGCGCGATAACGCCGCCACGCTCGCGCGGCAGCCAGGACTTCGTTGATTCCGCGCGCGTCGCGGCATCTGCCGTGGCGTCGGTAAGCGAGAGCATTACCTGCACCAGGGCCAGCCCATCCGCGTAGCAATGGTGAATGCGCGCGACCAGCACACTGCCGCCCCGATAGTTTTCGATCAAATGGAACTGCCACAGCGGCCGGGCATGGTCCAGCGGCGTCGAGGCCAACTCGCTGACGAATTTTTCCAGCGCGCGCTTGTCGGCCTTGCGCGGCAGCTTCGCCGCGCGTACATGCCAGCGCAGATCCGGTTTGGGCACGGTCTCCCAGAATGCCGCCGCACCGGTATCGACCGGCTTCTGGCCGAAACGACGATACGCCAGGAAACGGCTGGCGATCAGTTCGCGCAGACTTTTCAGATCCAGCGGCGCGGCGAACGTGAGCACGCCAGTGATCATCATTAAATTGGTCGGGCTTTCCATGCGCAGCCAGGCGGTATCGACCTTGGCCATCGGTTCGCGCTGGTCGCTTGCGGGTTTGCCCATGATCCGCCCCAATCCGTCCCGGTGTCGTGTAGCATCCGGATTCGCCGACAAAAACGCAACGATCGAGGCGCCATGCCCCACGGCAGCGACATCTTGCTCAGCCTGTTCGTCGTCTTCGTCGCGGCGCAAGTCGGCGCGGAAATCGCGCAGCGCATGAAGCTGCCGGGCGTCGTCGGCGAGATCGCGGCCGGCTGCGTGGTCGGTCCGTCCGTGCTCGGCTGGGTGCAGCCGTCCGCAGCGCTGGACGTACTCGCCGAGATCGGCGTCGTGCTGCTGCTGTTCTCGGTCGGTCTGGAAACGCGGCTGGACGAGATGAAACGCGTCGGTCGCAGCGCGTTCGCCGTCGGCCTGCTTGGCGTAATCGTGCCGTTCGCGCTCGGCTCGCTGTGGGCGCACGGCTCGGGATTCGACTGGGCCAAGTCGCTGTTCGTCGCCGCCGCGTTCGTCGCCACCTCGGCCGGTATCACCGCGCGTGTCTTGCAGGAACTCGGCGCGCTGCAACGCGAGGAAAGCCGCGTGATCCTGGGTGCGGCGGTCATCGACGACATCCTCGCCATGCTCCTGCTCGGCATCGTCACCGCATTGCAATCCGGCGCGCAGCTGCGCCTGTCGCACCTGCTCGTCGTGCTCGGCGAAGCGGTCGGCTTCGTTGTCGTGATCGGTTTTGTCGGCGCGCGGGTGATGCGGCGCGCCTCGAACCTGCTGGAAGCGCCGATCAATCCGCTGTCGCCGTTTACCATCGTGCTGGCGCTTTGCCTTGGCCTGGCATTCCTGTCGACCGAGTTCGGTCTGGCCGCGATCATCGGCGCCTTCCTCGCCGGCATGATCGCTTCGGAAACGCGCCAGCGCGAGGCGCTGGAACATCAGACCCAGCCCCTGCTTGCATTGATGACGCCGTTCTTCTTCGTGATGACAGGCACAAAAGTGCAACTGGTACAACTCGCCAATGCCGACGCGCTGCTCGCATTGACCTTGATCACCGTCATCGCGATCGCATCCAAACTCATCGGCGGCTTTCTGGGCGCACTTCCGCTGGGCAAACGCAGTGCACTGATCGTCGGCGTCGGCATGATCCCGCGCGGCGAGGTCGGCGTGGTCGTGGCGAGCCTCGGCCTTGCTGCCGGTGTGTTTCCGCCGCGCGTCTATGCGCTGATCGTGGCCATGTCGCTGCTCACCTCGATCGTCACGCCGCCGATATTGGCGATTCTGCTCAGGAAAAAAGACCGGTCCGCGCCGCCCTGAAAATGTCCGTACATTTCATGCCGCGGTGCAAAATGACTGCATTCGCGGAACGCGTATGCTGCGCACGGCACTATCAGGGTACAGGGGTAACGGACGAAAGCGTTGTTCCGGATTGCGGGCTCGCACCCGCGCGAATCCGGCATGCGCATGCAAGCGGATTGCAGGAAGGAACCGGCCCGATCGCCGAAATGGCGTTCGCGACAACGCCCTCATGGCAATGAGGGAGTCATTTGACGGAAGCTGTCACGCTTCCTTACGGGAGTTCATTGATGAAACGTTCGAGTCTCGCAATCGCAATACTCGCCGGCGTATGTGTGGCTGCGGCCGCCGGTGCGGCGCAGCGCAACCAGACCCTGTTCATCCAGCATAATACCGACGGCAGCCAGTTGCGCGCCGGCGATGTGCTCGTTGCCGATGGTAACGGGCAAGCAGCCCTGTACCAAGGCAACGTCTTCGTGCGCATGGTGCAGGATCCGGAAAATCTCGTCGCGACCCACGGCAGCGGCAAGCCGGTCTATATCACCGATGCCGAAGGCGCCATGGTCCGCGGCAACCTCGCCAATTTCGACGGCGATGTGTTCATTTCGGAAGATGCGCCGGAAATCGTCTATTACCGCAAGGAAATCGTGCATGCGCGCGGCGCCAAGTTCGCCGGCTACGGCCAGGCGCACGGCGGCGGCTCGTCCGGCAGCGCGGATCTGACCCTGCACGGCGGCAATGTGCTGATAACACCGACCAGTTATTCGATTTTCTGGGGTTCGTACGGCACGGATATCCAGTCCGGCATGGCCACGTTCTTCAACGGCTTCAGCGGCAGCAGCATTGCCAACGATTCCACTGAATATTACGGCACGTCCAATGGCTTTGTCAGTGGCAAGTCGGCTAACGGCACCGTGTATCACGACACCAGTGCGGCACCCAAGCGCGCGCTGACCACCTCCGGTGCGGTTGCGGAGGCCTGCAAGATGTCGAACAACAATCCGGACCCGAACGCCGTGTATTTCATCTTCACCTCCACCGGCGCCGGTCACGTCAGCTACTGCGCGTGGCACAGCTGGGGTTCGTGTTCGAACGGCGCGCAAGTGCAAGTGGCGTACATGCCGAATATTTCCGGAGTTTCCGGCTGCAATCCGAACAGCACCGTGAGCGGCCAATCCGAAGGCCTGGCGGCGCTTGCCAACGTGACTTCGCACGAGTACTCCGAAGCGATCACCGATCCGCGCGGTACCGGCTGGACCGACTCCAGCGGCTCCGAAAACGGCGACAAGTGCGCGTGGTCATTCCACAACAACGTGACGTTCTCGAACGGCAGCGTGTGGAAACTGCAAATGGAGTGGTCGAACAACGCCTACAACAGCGGTACCGGCTATGCGAACACCAGCGGTCAGCTCGGCTGCCTGCAATGATCTGAAGATTCCGGCTTGACGCCGGAGCCCCGGCGGGATTCCCGCCGGGGCATTTTTTTGCGCGTATCGCCGGCGCTGCCGCCTCAACCGCCGCGCGATTCCCGATAGGCGGCAAGCGCGGCTTCGCGCGATAGCCGCAAATCCACGATCGGAGCCGGATAGCCGGTTGCGCGCAAGAGGCTCTCGTCGCGCCAGGGCTGATGGATCAGCGCCGCCGGCACGCCGCGCAATTCCGGCACCCAGCGCCGCACATAACTCCCGTCCGGATCGAAACGCTCGCCTTGCGTCACCGGATTGAAGATGCGGAAATACGGCGCGGCGTCGGCGCCGCAGCCGGCCGTCCATTGCCAGCCCTGCGTGTTGTTCGCCAGATCCGCGTCGACCAGGGTGTCCCAGAACCAGCGTGCGCCGATGCGCCAGTGTTGGCGCAGATTCTTGGTGAGGAAACTCGCCGCGATCATGCGCACGCGGTTGTGCATCCAGCCGGTCGACCACAATTGGCGCATGCCGGCATCCACGATGGGAATGCCGGTGCTGCCGCGTCGCCAGTGCCGGATTGCTTGCCCGTTTTCCGGCGCCCATGGAAAACGGTCGAACTGCGGATTGAGGTTGGACTGCGGCGTCTGCGGGAAATGGTAAAGCAGGTGATGCGAGAACTCGCGCCAGCCCAGCTCGCGCATATAGGGTTCGGCAACTTCGCGCGCCGCCGTATCGTGCGCACGTTCGTGAATGCGCCAGAAAATCTGGCGCGGACCGATCTCACCGAAATGCATATGCGGTGAGAGCATCGAGGTGTCGTCGCGATCCGGACGATCGCGGCTTGTCCGATAACGATCGATGCAATCGTGCAGAAAACGCCGCAGGCGTGACTGCGCACCGGCTTCGCCCGGCTGCCAGACATCGTGAAAACCGGCGTCCCACGGCAGCCTCGGCAGCAGACGCAGCGACTCCAGCGCGACGCCGGCCTCAAGTCGCCGCGCATCGATGCGCACGGGAGCGGGTATCGGCGGCGACGGCACGAGTCGTGCGCGTAC
>JAJXWU010000182.1 GCA_021781425.1 Pseudomonadota bacterium | reverse complement strand
CATCTGCCGTTGCCGCTGGGACTGCTCGCACGGCATGAACTGACGCGTGCCGAACTCGTGTACGAATCGCCGCGGCGGAACATGCTGGTCAAGGATTTCCTGGATGAGCTGGTGCTTGAAGGCAATGGCGCGTTCGGCGTGAGCGCGGTGCGGTCGTTGCCGTTGCGTGTGCGCGTCGCACTCGACCGCCGTCGCATCGCGGCTGCGTTGCGTGTCACCGATCCGCTCGATTATCTGCGACGCCATCCGCATGCCGGCCGTTGGCGGACGTTGTCGACCGCATGGCACGAGGCGCGCGAGGCGGCGAAGTCGACAGCCGGCTTGCGCTAGAATCCGCGCCTTGCCGGTTTTTATCCCGAACGACATGCAGCCAGATTCACTTCATACGATGCCCGATGTGGCGAGCGGCGCGCACGCCTGCGAGGCAGGCATGCTCGACTGGGTCGGCATGGAGAACATCTCCCTGCCGGTGCGGCTCGTTGGTGCGGGAGGCGCGGTCGTGCAAGTGGCGGCGCGCGTATCCGCGTTCGTCAATCTGGTCAACGCGCAGGCGCGAGGCATTCACATGTCGCGACTGTACCTGCATCTGGATCGAGCGCTGGCGTCCGAATCGCTGACGCCTGCCGCGCTGCGCCGGCTGCTGCACGATTTTCTCGCCTCGCATTCCGGTCTGTCCGACCGCGCCATGTTGCGCATCGCCTTCGAGCACCTGCTGCGGCGTCCCGCGCTGGTCAGCGAGAACAGCGGTTGGAAGGCCTATCCGGTCGAGATCGCCGCGACCCTCGCGCATGGTCATTTCACGCTGGAACTGCAGGTCGACGTGCCGTATTCGAGCACCTGTCCGGCTTCGGCCGCGCTGGCGCGGCAAGTCATCCAGCAGCGCTTCTCGGCGGATTTTCCGCGCGGCAATGTGCCGGATCGTGCAGCTCTCGAAGACTGGCTCGGCAGCGAGCAGGGCATCTGCGCCACGCCGCACAGTCAGCGCAGCACGGCGCGGATACGCGTGCGCCTGGCGCACGGGTTCGATTTGCCGATTGCCGAGCTCGTGGATGCGATTGAATTCGCGCTCGCCACGCCGGTGCAGACGGCGGTCAAGCGCGAGGATGAGCAGGCCTTCGCGCGCCTGAACGGCGCGAATCCCATGTTTTGCGAGGACGCTGCACGTCGTATCCGCGACGCGCTCGACGCGGACGAACGCATCGCCGATTTCCATATACGCGCCGTGCACCACGAAAGCCTGCACGCACACGATGCGGTGGCGATGGTGACCAAGGGTGAGGCCGACTGTTCGCGCGATGCGTTGAAGCGCATCGCGCATGAGGCCGAACGCCCGTAGCAGGATGCGCAGGGCAGGGTTGCTTGGCGGGACCCGGACGGTCGAGCTTGGCAACGCGCCGGCGGGTACTAGGAACCCGGCTTCGGAAGCAGCGCCGGATCCAGACGCACCTCGAACCAGTTGAATCCCCAGTGCACATGCGGGCCGGTGGCGCGCCCGGTCATGCCGGCGAGGCCGATCACCTGGCCGCGTTTGACGCGTTCGCCGACTTTTACCTCGACGCGGCTCATGTGCAGGAAAGAAGAATCCAGACCGAAGCCGTGATCGATGAGCACGGTACCTCCGGTGAGGAAGAGATCCGGCGCGGCGAACGTGACCACGCCATCGGCCGGCGCGCGCACCGGCGTCCCGGTCGGCACGGCCATGTCCAGCCCCATGTGCGGCGCCTTGGGCACGCCGTTGTCGATGCGCTGGCTGCCGTAGACGCCGCTGATGCGAGCGCCTGCCACGGGCAATGAAAAACCGTGCACGAAATCCTCGCGCGCGTCGTCGCGCGTGCGCGCCGCCTGCACGGCCGCCTGTTCGCGTTCGATGCGCGCCAGGATTTCCGGACTCGGCGTCACGGTCTGCTGCGGCAGGCCGTTGACGCGCTCGGTCGGGTAACTGCGTTGTTCGACATCGAGCTTCAGCGTTTGCGCTTGGCCACCGGCGCCGCGGATTTTCAGTTCGACGCGCGGCGCCGCGTCGCGCGCAAGACCGAACACGAACACGCCATCGGCGCCGATGCGCAGCGCGTGGCCATCGAATTCGATCTGCGCTGCCGGCGGTGCGTGGCCGATCACGAGTTGGCCTTGTTCGAGATGCGCGGGGAGCTGCAGGCTGTCAACGGCGAAAAGCGGACTTGTGAAGGCCGACAATGTGAGCGCAAACGCCACCCTCACCCCGGCCCTCTCCCGCCAGCGGGAGAGGGGGGAAATCGTGCTCACCGGTCGAACTCCAGCCGTTGCCCGCGTTGCGAATCGTCGAGCCGACCCTGGTCCCACGCCAGGTGTCCGTTGACCCAGGTCGCGGCGACGGACGAGCGGAACGTGTCGTCCTCGAACGGCGACCAGCCGCATTTGGAGAGAACGTCCTCGCGCTTCACGGTTTGTGGAGCTTCCAGATCGATCAATGTCAGATCCGCAAAATAGCCTTCGCGCAGAAAACCGCGTTTCTCGATCGCGAACAGTGTGGCCGGCGCGTGTGCGGTCGCCTCGACCAGGCGCTCCAGCGTCAGGCGGCCATCGAACACGTGTTCCAGCGCCGATTGCAGGGCGAACTGGATGAGCGGAATGCCCGATGGGCAACGCGTATACGGCTGCGCCTTTTCCTCGAGCAGATGCGGTGCGTGGTCGGTGGCGAGAACATCCAGGCGCGTGTCGGCGAGCGCGCGCATCAAGGCATCACGGTCGGAAGCGGCCTTGATCGCCGGATTGCACTTGATCTTGCCGCCGAGCGTCGCGTAATCGGCGTCGGTGTAGCGCAGAAAATGCACGCAGGTCTCCGCGGTGATGCGCTTGGCGGCAATGGGTCCCGTTTCGAACAGCGCGAGTTCGTCGGCGGTGGACACATGCAGCACATGCAGACGCGTACCGTGACGGCGCGCGGTTTCCACAGCCCATCTCGTCGATTCGAAACAAGCCGCGCGCGAGCGGATATGCGGATGCATGGCCATCGGGATCGCATCGCCATGCGTGGCGCGGGCGCGGTCGAGGTTGGTGTGCACGATGCGATCGTCCTCGCAGTGCACGGCCACGAGCACCGGCGCATCGCGGAACACGCCGTCCAGCGTCGCCGGATCGCTCACGCACAGGTTGCCGGTCGATTCGCACAGGAACACCTTCACGCCGGGAACCGTGCGCGGATCGAGCCCGCGGATCGCATCGAGATTGCCGTTGCTGGCGCCGAAATAGAACGCGTAATTGATGGCTGAGCTGACCGCAGCCAGCGCGTATTTGTCTTCCAGCAACGCCTGCGTGAGCGTCGGCGGATTGGTGTTGGGCATGTCGATGAAGCTGGTCACGCCGCCCGCGACCGCCGCGCGCGATTCGGACGCGATGTCCGCCTTGGCGGTGTAGCCGGGCTCGCGGAAATGCACATGGTCGTCGATCATGCCGGGCACGAGCAGTCGTCCGCGCGCGTCGAACACACGCTCGTTCGGCTGCGCCGGCAAGTTCGGTGCGATGGTCTCGATGCGCCCGTCACGAATGCGCAAATCGCTGGCAAAACGCCGGCCTTCGTTGACGATCTCGGCGTTGACGATCAGCCAGTCGGTCATGCTTGATGTTCCTTGTGGGCGCAACGGCGCATGGTAAACGTTTCCGGCACCGGATCGAACCCGCCGCGGCACAGCGGCTGACAGCGCGCGATACGCCACAGCGCGAGCGTACCGCCGCGCAGCGCACCAAAGCGCGCCACTGCGACGCGCGCATAGTCCGAACAGCTCGGATGGAAACGGCAGCGTGCACCGAGCAGGGGGCTCAGGCAACGCTTGTAAAGCGCGAGCAGGGCGAGAATGATGCGGGTCACGGAGTGGCGGCGCGGAAAAAGTTGAAGCAGGTGGGTACTTAGGCTATAACACGCGACCGCTGAGGGACAATGTGGTGAGCAAGATGGCAAATTCCAAACGCAAACCAGCTGCAAAGAAGCCGGCGGCGAAGAAGCCAGCCGCGGCCCGCAAGGCCAAGAAAGCAGCGGCTCGCAAGCCTGCGCCGAAGGCGCCCGTACGCGCGAAATCCGCCAAGGGGCCGGCGCGCAAGTCGACCAAACCGGCCAAGCCGGCCAAGCTCGTTGCGAAGAAGCCGGTGCACAAACCGGCTGCGAAGCCCGCGCGCCCGGCGCCGGTCAAATCGATCAAGAAGGCTGCGCCACACAAGCCCGCGGCCGCTCCGAAGAAAGGAAAAATGTCCGCCGTAGCCGAAAAAGACACCGTCACCCGCGAAGATGGCCGTTATGCCCTGCCCAGCACCACGGTCATCGATCTGCCCACCAATTACCGGCCCGGCGCGCGCGAGGAATACATGGGTCCGAAGCAGCTCGCCTATTTCCGCGCCAAGTTGCAGAAGTGGCGCGAGGACCTGGTCGAGGAATCCAAGCAGACCATCGACAACCTGCGCGACGAAGTGCGTGATGTCGGCGACGAGGCCGAGCGCGCTACTCGCGAAACCGAGAACTCGCTGGAACTGCGCACCCGCGATCGCTACCGCAAGCTGATCGCCAAGATCGACAAGGCGCTCAAGCGCATCGAGGAAGGCCGTTACGGTTTTTGCGAGGAAACCGACGAGGAAATCGGCCTCGAACGCCTCGAAGCGCGCCCTATCGCGACGCTGTGTCTGGACGCGCAGGAGCGCTGGGAGCATCGCCAGAAGCAGATGGGCGATTGACCCGCCAAGCCAATGCTTCCGTGCGTCCTGCGGACGCCCGGCTGACTTCTTTGCTCGTGCAAAGAAGTCACCAAGAAACACGTTCAGAGCAGAGCATCCCTCGGGAGGATCTGCACAAAGGCGTTGCAAGCGGATGAAGGTTCCGATTGCAACTCGGTTGAGCCAGGTTGCGAATCCCGTCCCGCCGTTAGCTCGCGACCCTGTGAGACGCGAATATGCAACGGCCGAATTCGGAACGGAACCTTTATCCGCTTGCCAGAGTTTTGTGAAGCTCCTCCGCAGGGCGTATCCCCGCTTTGAAGTGTTTCTTTGGTAACTTTCTTTTCACGAAAAGAAAGTTACCCGCTCGGCCAGAGGCCGAGTGGAAGCTTTGCTTTACAAATCAAATGTGCGCAGCCGCGCGCGCGTAGTCCTTGATCCGTGCCAGCATCGCCGCCAGCCCGTTGCTGCGTGTTGGCGAAAGATGCTGCGCGAGTCCGATTGCTTCGATGAAGCGCGGCGGCGTGTCGAGAATTTCCTGCGCCGAACGCCCCGAATAGACACGTAGCAGCAGCGCGATCAGCCCGGAGACGATGGCCGAATCGCTGATCGCCTGAAAGGTCAGACGTAGCGCATCGCCGCCCGGCAGCAGCCAAACCTGCGACTGGCAGCCGCTGACCTTGTGCGCGTCGGTTTTCAATTCCTCGGGAAGCGGCGGCAGCTTGCGGCCGAGGTCGATCAGGTACTGGTAGCGCTCGGTCCAGTCGCCGAGGAAGGCGAATTCCCCGATGATGGCGTCCTGCGCCGCCTGTGCCGAATCCGCGCGGGCGATGTCAGGCTGCGCATTCATCCTGATTTTCTCCGGCAGGCTTGACCAATTTCCAGCGCGCGCCTTGCGCGCCGTCCTCGATCACTACGCCCTTCGCGGCAAGTTCGTCGCGGATGCGGTCGGCAGCGGCGAAGTCGCGGTGCTTGCGCGCGTCGGCGCGCTCGCCCAGCAGGCGTTCGACCCAGGCGGCATCGACGCTGTCCGCGGCGCCCTTGAACCATTGCTCCGGATCGTTTTGCAGCAGACCCAGAAACGCGCCGGCACCGAGTAATGCGGCTTTTGCGGCTTTCTTGTCTTGTGGATTTGTGGATTTGCGCGCCGCTTCAGCCAGCCGCGCCAACGCGGCGAGCGCTTCGGGCGTATTCAGATCGTCAGCCAACGCGACGAGGATTTCTTGCGGCGGCTCGCGCGGATCGTCCGCCACGTCTGCATCGGCCAGATCGCGCAGCAGGGTGTACCAGCCGTCGAGCGTCGCGCGTGCCTGTTTGAGTCCCGCATCCGACCAGTCCAGCGGTTGCCGGTAGTGCGCCTTCATCAACATGTAGCGCAACAGTTCCGGCGGATGCTGTTGCAACAATTCGTGCAGTTGCAGGGTGTTGCCCAGGGA
>JAJXWU010000089.1 GCA_021781425.1 Pseudomonadota bacterium | reverse complement strand
ACGTCCATCATGCACCCGGGCGCATGGTCGTGGATGGCTACGGCGACGATTGGACCTTGCTCGCGCCTTTTGCGCAAAACCTGGGCCCGTCGAACGACCCGGGCAAATTGACCCTGCTGCTGTGCGACGACGACGCCTGGCTGTATCTGTATGCCAGCGTGCGCGACGCCACGCGCGACCGCGTCGACGCGAACGATCCGCGCGCGCAGATCGCCGACCATCTGGTCCTGACGCTGCAACGCGGCGATCTGATGCGGCGCTATCTCATCGCCAGCGCCGCACCGGGACACTTCGACGCGCTCACCCTGGGCGATGCCAGCGACAACGCGTTGCCGACCATCGTCGAGGGCGTGTGGCAGGAAGACGGTTCCGGCTATCGCGTCGAGCTGCGTCTGCCGCGTGCGCAAATGCCGGACCGCCTCGGACTGTCGGTTTTCGACTCGGCGGCGCCAACGCCGGATTCGTCCGACACGCTGCCGCTGCTGCGCTTGTCGAAAGTTCTGTCCACGCAACTCGCACGCATCGTGCCGGATGGCATGCGCGTGCGTCTGCTCAGCGACGAGGGCTGGGTACTCGGCGCAGCCGGCCGGCTCGCCGATACAGCCAGCGCCAAGGGCGCGCGCCGGCGCTGGCTGGAAGGGTTCGTTTACCGCAGCCTGATCGCGCCCCAAGTCGGACAGGCCGCCGGCTTCGCGCCGAGCCTGCCGCGACTGGACGCGACCGAAGTCTGGCAGGCCCTGTCCGGCGTCGTCGCCACGGCCTGGCATCGCGGCAGCGGCAGCGGCGACGTCGTGCTCGCCGCTGCGGTACCCATCGAGGCCAACGGCGAAGTGCGCGGCGCCCTGCTGCTCGAGCGCACCAGCGCCACGTTGCCCCTGCTTACCAACGGCGCCTTGCTCAGTCTCGGTGGCGCCAGTCTACTCGCGCTGGTCGCCGCGGGCGGCGTCCTGTTCGCGTTCGCCAGTGTGCTTTCCCTGCGCATCCGCCGTCTGCGCAATGCCGCCGAGCGCGCGGTGCGTGCCGGAGGACGCAGCGATGCGCCGCTGCCGCTGACCGATTCTCGCGACGAGTTGGGCGACCTCGCGCGCAGCTTCTCGCGCTTGCTCGAGGAATCGGCCGCCTATACGGATTACCTGCGCACGCTGGCAAGCAAACTTTCGCACGAATTGCACACGCCACTGGCGATCGTCAAATCCTCGCTGGACAACCTCGAACACCATTCCCTGCCCGACGACGCACGCCCCTACGTCGCGCGCGCACGCGACGGCATCGAGCGCCTCGGCGCGATCGTGCGCACGATGAGCCAGACCAGCCGCATGGAACGCGCGATTGCCGCGTCGGAACCTGAAGACTTTGATCTCGCCGCCGTCGTGCGCGGTTGCGTGGACAGCTACCGTCCGCTGCTTGCGCCGCGCCGCCTTGATACCGACCTTCCTTACGAACCACTGCCCATGCACGGCGCGCCGGAGCTGATCGCCCAGGCGCTGGACAAGCTCGTCGACAACGCGCGCAGCTTCGCCCCGGAAAACGGCTGGATCAATATCGCGCTGCACGCCACGCAAGACGGCGCGCGCATTGCCGTCGCCAACAGCGGCCCGCCGCTGCCGCCGGCGATGCAGGATCGCCTGTTCGATTCGCTGGTCAGCGTCCGCGAAACCGGCGCGCGCGGCGATGCGCCGCATCTGGGCTTCGGCCTGTTCGTGGTGCGCCTGATCGCGCAGGCGCATCGCGGCAATGCGAGTGCGCGCAATCTCGATGACGGCAGCGGCGTGGAATTCGTACTGGAACTGCGCGGCATGCCGCGCCGGCCGCTGGCGGGCGCCTGACTTCCGGGTCTGTCGCCGCACCGCGCGGCTTGCTATCGTGCGCAGCCCGAACCCCGGTTTGCCGCATGATCTCGCAGGACCAATTCGCCGCCCTTGCCGCACAAGGCCACAACCGCATTCCGGTGGTGCGCGAGGTGCTGTCCGACCTCGACACGCCGCTGTCGGTGTACCTGAAACTCGCCGACGGTCCGTTCGCCTACCTGTTCGAATCGGTCGAGGGCGGCGCGCGCTGGGGTCGTTACTCCATCATCGGCCTGCCGGCGCGGCGCGTGATCCGCGTCCATGGCAAGCGCCTGGTCGTGACCGAAGAAGGCGAGTCGGTGGTCGATCGCAACGTTGCCGATCCGCTCGCCGAGATCGCGGCGATCAAGGCGCAATACCGCGTGCCGCAAATCGAAGGCCTGCCGAAATTTGCCGGCGGACTGGTCGGCTATTTCGGCTATGAGTGCGCGAGCTACATCGAGCCGAAAGTCCGCGCCGACGCCAAACCCGATGCGCTCGGCATGCCCGACATCTGCCTGATGCTGGCCGAGGAACTGGCGGTATTCGACAACTTGAAGGGTAAGCTCTATCTGATCGTCAACGCCGATCCGCGCGAACCGCGTGCGTATGCGCGCGCGCTGCGTCGGCTGGATTCGCTGGTGCATCGCCTGCGTTCGACCAGCGTCGCGTATCCGGATGCGGTCGATCCCAAGGCCATCGACGAATCGCATTTCGTGTCGAGTTTTCCGAAAGACGATTACCTCGCCGCCGTCGCGAAGGCGAAAGAGCGCGTGTTCGCCGGGGACATCTTTCAGGTGCAGTTGAGCCAGCGCCTGTCGGTGCCGTTCCGAGCGCGGCCGCTGGACGTCTACCGCGCCCTGCGCGCGCTCAATCCGTCGCCGTACATGTACTACATCGATCTCGGCGGCGAGCAGATCATCGGCTCCTCGCCCGAAATCCTCGTGCGCGTGCAGGGCGGCCAGGTCGTGCTGCGCCCCATCGCCGGCACGCGCCGGCGCGGGCACACGCCGCAGGAAGACGCGGCGATGGAAGCGGAGCTGCTCGCCGATCCCAAGGAGCGCGCCGAGCACGTGATGCTGATCGATCTCGGCCGCAACGACGTCGGCCGCGTCGCCCGGACCGGCAGCGTGGAGCTCACCGCGAACATGATCGTGGAGCGCTACTCGCACGTCATGCACATCGTCTCGGAGGTCACCGGCATGCTGAAACCGGGTTTGAACTTCATGGACGTGTTCCGCGCCACTTTCCCCGCCGGCACGCTGACCGGTGCGCCCAAGGTGCGCGCCATGGAAGTGATCGCCGAACTCGAAACCGTCAAGCGCGGCGTTTACGGCGGCGCCGTCGGCTACTGGGGCTGGAACGACGAAGCCGACCTCGCCATCGCCATCCGCACCGCGATCGTCAAGAACGGCGAACTGCACGTGCAGGCCGCCGGCGGCGTGGTCGCTGACTCGGTGCCCGAACTGGAATGGAAGGAAACCATGAACAAGTGCCGTGCGCTGTTCCGCGCGGTGCAGGAGGCGGTGGGGGGATTGTGACGTTGTCGGCTTGGTGTGCAGTTAGAATCTCCCGCTTGATGCAGCCCGCGAGTACGCAATGCTCCTGATGATCGACAACTACGATTCCTTCACCTTCAACCTCGTCCAGTATCTGGGCGAACTGGGCGAAGACGTGCGCGTGGCGCGCAACGACACACTGTCAGTCGATGAGATCCGCAAACTCGCACCGGATCGCATCGTGATCTCGCCCGGCCCGGGTACGCCGGATCAGGCCGGAGTGACGCTGGCACTGATCGAGAAACTCGGCGGCGCGATTCCGATTCTCGGCGTGTGCCTGGGCCATCAGAGCATCGGCCAGGCGTTCGGCGGGCGCGTGATTCGCGCGCCGCAGATCATGCACGGCAAGACATCGCCGATCCACCACAGCGGCCGTGGCGTGTTCGCAGGCTTGCACAATCCGTTCACCGCGACGCGCTACCACTCGCTGGTGGTGGAAAAATCCAGCTTGCCTGCTTGTCTGGAAGTCACGGCGTGGACGCAGAATTCCGATGGCAGCATCGACGAAATCATGGGCCTGCGCCACACGACGCTGCCGATCGAGGGCGTGCAGTTCCATCCCGAGTCGATCCTTACCGAGCACGGCCACGACCTGTTGCGCAATTTCCTGCACGCGCCGCTGCCGAAGGCGGCCTGACATGCCGATTACTCCGCAGGAAGCGTTGCAACGCACGATCGAGCATCGCGAGATTTTCCACGACGAAATGGTCGATCTGATGCGCCAGATCATGCGCGGCGAAGTAACCGCGCCGATGGTCGCGGCAATCCTGTCCGGCTTGCGCGTGAAGAAGGAAACGATCGGCGAGATTGCCGCGGCCGCGAGCGTAATGCGCGAAATGGCGGTGCGCGTACACGTTCCTCCGTACAAGCATTTCGTCGACATCGTCGGCACCGGCGGCGACGGCGCTAACTCGTTCAACATCTCCACCGCGGCGATGTTCGTTGCCGCAGCGGCGGGCGCACGCGTGGCCAAGCACGGCAACCGCAGCGTGTCGAGCAAATCCGGCAGCGCCGACGTACTCGAAGCGCTCGGCGCACGCATCAGCCTCTCCGCCGAGCAGGTGGCGCTGTGCGTGGAGGAAACCGGCATCGGTTTCATGTTCGCGCCGACCCATCATCCGGCGATGCGCGTGGTTGCGCCGGTGCGCAAGGAAATGGGCGTGCGTACGTTGTTCAACATCCTGGGTCCGCTGACCAATCCGGCCGGCGCGCCGAACATCCTGCTGGGCGTGTTCCATCCGGACCTGGTCGGCATCCAGGTACGCGTGCTGCAGCGCCTGGGCGCCGGTCACGCGCTGGTGGTGTGGGGCCGCGACGGCATCGACGAGGTCTCGCTGAGCGATACGACGCTCGTCGGCGAGCTGCGCGATGGCAAGGTGCGCGAATACGAACTGACGCCGGAGCAGTTCGGCTTCACGCGCAGCGCGCGTGAGGATTTCATGGTCGCCGACGCCGCCGAATCGAAGGCGCGTGTGCTCGCTGCGCTGGACGACACGCCCGGCCCGGTGCGCGACATCGTTCTGCTCAACGCCGGTGCGGCCCTGTACGCGGCGGACGCGGCCGAGTCGATCACCGCCGGCATCGAGCGGGCGCGTGAAACCGTGAGCAGCGGCGCGGCACGGGCCAAGCTCGATCAATTCGTCGCGGCGACACGGCGGCTGGCCGGCGCATGAGCGATATTCTGCAACGCATCCTCGCGCGCAAGCGCATCGAGGTGCGCGAACGCAGCGCGCGGATGCCGGCGCGCGAGCTGTCGGCGTGCATCGTGGCTGCGCCACCACCGCGCGGATTCCGCGCAGCGCTGGAAGCGAAGATCGTCGCCGGTCGGCCGGCAGTGATCGCCGAGATCAAGAAGGCAAGTCCGAGCCAGGGCGTGATCCGGGCGGATTTCAACCCCAGTGGAATCGCGCGCAGTTATGCGGCCGCCGGCGCCGCATGCCTCTCGGTATTGACCGACGTGGATTTCTTTCAAGGCGCCGATGCGTATCTCGTCGCCGCGCGCGCGAGCTGCGCACTGCCCGTGCTGCGCAAGGATTTCGTCATCGACGAATACCAGATCTACGAAGCGCGTACGCTCGGCGCCGACGGCGTCCTGCTCATCGCTACCGCGCTCGATGATGCGCAGCTCGCGGAATTCGCCGCGTTGGCGCATGACCTCGGCATGGATGCATTGATAGAGGCGCACGACATCACCGAACTCGAGCGCGCTCTAAAGACGCCGGCGCCGCTGATCGGCATCAACAATCGCGACCTGCGCACGTTCAAAACCGTGCTGGACACGACTCTGAAATTGCGCTCGCAGGTACCGGCGGATCGCTTGCTGATCACCGAAAGCGGCATTCATGCGCCAACCGACGTCGCGCGGATGCGCGCCGCAGGCGTGCACGCGTTCCTGGTCGGCGAGGCGTTCATGCGCGCAGAGGACCCCGGCGCGGAGTTGGCACGTCTGTTTTTCTAGCGCGTACCGAAGACGACGATTGTCTTTCCGGCAACCGAAATCATCCCTTGCGCTTCGAGTTGTTTGAGCACGCGCCCGACCATCTCGCGCGAGCAACCAACGATGCGGCTGATTTCCTGACGCGAAATGCGGATCTGGGTGCCCTTCGGATGCGACATCGCATCCGGTTCCTCGGTGAGGTCGATCAGGGTCTTGGCGACGCGACTGGTCACGTCCATGAAGGCGAGGCGGCTGACCTTGCGCGAGGTGTGCAGCAGGCGATTGGTCAGTTGCGTGCCGATCGCGAACAGCACCTTGGCGCAATCCTCGCGCAACGAACCCTCGCACAACTGGAACAAACGCTCGTAGCTG
>JAJXWU010000180.1 GCA_021781425.1 Pseudomonadota bacterium | reverse complement strand
ACAGGCGCGCCGCAAGCGGATCAATGGCCGGTGGCGCGCTGCGGCGTGCTCAGGTTGCGCTCAAAATCGTGCTGAGTGCGCTCACGCCGCGCCATGATCTCAGCGTAGGTGTGGCAGATCGTCACCGGAATGTGCGATCCGACCGGCATGACATGCTCGCACACTAGGCGGTCGTTGTCGTTGTGATCGAGGATGCCGTTGATTTCTTCCTGCGCATTGAACAGCGCGACCTTGTCGGTTTGCGTCATGTCGGATGCGTTCGCGTGCGCGGTCAACAGATTCTGCATGTCGGTCAGGCGCGCTTCCACGTGCGACTTGTCGGTGGCCGAGATGTAGCCGTATTTGCCGCCGGGCAGCATATCCTTGCGGATGCGCGCCGCGTCCTGCTTGAACGAATCCAGGGTCTGCGCCACCAGCGGCTTGGCCGGGGCCGGTGCGGCATGCGCAGCGGAAACAAAGGCGGTGGGGGCCAGGGCCAGTACAGCGGCAAACATCGTGAAGCGGTTCATTGCAGTCTCCGGATTGGACGATTGTATGTACGTTTTTCATCGTACATAACCGTGTCGAAACTGTCAACGACGATCTTCGTAGACGGCGATGAACCTCAGCCTTGACGCATCTGCCGGCGCTTGCGCACGCGCCGCGCGAGGTAATCGATTACCTCGCCGGCCACGTCTACGCCGGTGGCAGCCTCGATGCCCTCCAGGCCCGGCGAGGAGTTGACCTCGAGCACGAGCGGCCCGCGCCGCGAGCGCAGCAGATCCACGCCGGCCACATTCAGGCCCATGGTACGTGCGGCGCGCAAGGCGGTATCGACCTCGGCCTGGCTCAGTTTCGCCGGCGTGGCCGAGCCGCCACGATGCAGGTTGGAACGGAATTCGCCGGCGCGCGCCTGCCGGCGCATGGCTGCAGCAACGCGCCCGCCGACAACGAAGCAGCGGATGTCGGCGCCGCGCGCCTCGCGGATGAATTCCTGCACCAGGAAATTCGCGTACAGTCCGCGGAATGCCTCGATCACGCCTTGCGACGCCGAGCGTTTCTCGGCGAGCAGCACGCCCTGCCCCTGCGCACCTTCGTTGAGCTTGATCACATGCGGCGGCTCGCCGAGCATGGCAAGCAGATCCGCGGTGTCGTCCGGGTAATCGCCGAACACGGTGGTCGGCAAACCGATGTTTTCGCGCGCGAGCATCTGCAGGCAGCGCAATTTGTCGCGCGCGCGCAGAATCGCATCCGAGGAATTGGGCGTATACACGCCCATCATCTCGAACTGGCGCAGCACCGCGGTGCCGTAGAACGTGATCGAGGCGCCGACGCGCGGAATCACCGCATCGTAGTCGGCCAGGGCGCGGCCCTTGTAGTGCACGGCGAAATCGCCCGGAGCGATGCGCATGTAGCAGCGCAGCGGATCGAGCACGCGCACGCGATGCCCGCGCGCGCGCGCCGCCTCGACCAGGCGCGCGGTGGAATACAACTTGGCGTTGCGCGACAGGATGGCGATTTTCATGCGCTGGCGCTCCGCTTGCGGCGTCCACACCCCCACGACAAATCCGGATCGACGCGGAAGCGTCCGCGCAACGCCGTGCGCCCGAGCAACATCGGAAACAGCATGCCGGCGCGGTCGCTGAGGTTGATCTCCGCCTCCAAACGCTCGCCGCCGAGCACGATCGTGCTGCGGATGAACCAGCGCTGCGCCGTACGCCCGCCGGAATCGGTCACCGCGCGGCGCTCCAGCGCCGGCGCCTCGCACACTACGGTGCGCGCGCGCCGCCGCCGCGGCGTCACCGCGAAGCGCAGCCAGGTGCGCCCGTCGCGATCGAACGTTTCCAGCGCGGTCACGTGCAGCGACGACGTGCGCGCACCGGTGTCGATCTTGGCCTTGATCGCCGCCAGCCCGAGCTGCGGCAGGGACACCCATTCGCGCCAGCCGATCAGAAGCGGTTCTTGCATGACGCGCGTCCGCAGGATTGGAGCGGGTGAAGGGAATCGAACCCTCGTCAGTAGCTTGGGAAGCTACAGCTCTGCCATTGAGCTACACCCGCACCGAGACGCTACTTTACGAAGCCGCGTTGGATCGGGCAAGCACGACGGTTCACGCCGCCTGAATGGCGGCTAATACAGAATGTGTCCCGGATGCCGGGGAAGGCGGCCATTCAGCTTCGCCGCGCAAAGATTTGTGGCGTAGAGTTAGGGATCCGGCGGGATGTGTTCGGAAGCAAAAACCCGTCGGCAGGTTTTCCAACCACCGTGTAACGCATCAAGGAGCGTTGCCATGTTCAGACTCTCACGTTTCGCTGTGCTTCTGGCCGGCCTCGGCCTGGCCTTCGCCGCGCTGGCGCAGGACAACGGCACGCCAGTCGATCCTCCGGGCCGCGTGGCCCGACTGTCCTACATCCAGGGCGATGTCAGCTTCGTGCCAGCCGGTGAAAACGACTGGGTGCAGGCGCAGCTGAACCGTCCGCTGATCACCGGCGACAAGCTGTGGACCGACCGCGGTTCGCGCGCGTCGCTGGAAATCGGCGCTGCTACCGTGCGCATGGATCAGAGCACCAGCTTCGACTTCCTCAACCTTACCGACAGCGCTGCGCAGATGGAACTCACGCAGGGTACGTTGAACCTGCGTGTGCGCCGCCTCTACGACGGCCAGAGCTACGAGATCGACACGCCCACGCTCGCCTTCGTGGTCAACCGCGTCGGCGAATTCCGCATCGACGCCGAGCCGAACGGCCAATCGACCGTCGTCACCGTCCTCAGCGGCGGCGGCGACGTCTACGGTGAAGGCGGCGCGCGCTTCGCTGTCAACGAAGGCCAATCGGTGACCTTCCGCGATCCGCAATTGCACGACTATCAGGTCAACAACCTGCCGCCGACGGACGCGTTCGACGATTTCTGTCACGCGCGCGATACGCGCTGGGACGATTCGCCCTCGCGCCATTATGTATCCGAGGATGTGATCGGCTACCAGGACCTGGACAGCTACGGCTCGTGGAATGATGTACCCGAGTACGGCAACGTCTGGTATCCGACATCCGTTGCCGTGGGCTGGTCGCCCTACCACTACGGACACTGGGCCTGGGTCGGCGCCTACGGCTGGACCTGGATCGACGACGCGCCGTGGGGCTTCGCACCGTTCCACTATGGCCGCTGGGCCTTCGTCGGCGGACGCTGGGGCTGGTGCCCGGGCCCGATTGCGGTACGCCCGATCTACGCGCCGGCGCTGGTCGCTTTCGTCGGTGGCGGTGGCGGATTCGGCATCAGCGTCTCGGTCGGCGGTCCGATCGGATGGTTCCCCCTGGGCTGGGGCGAGCCCTACATTCCCGCCTATCGCGTCAGCCGCAATTACTTCACGCAGGTGAACGTGAGCAACACGGTGATCAACCGCACCGTGATCAACAACTACTACGGCGGTTACTCGCGCGGCAACGTGAATTACACGCAAATCAATTACGTCAATCGCAATGTCACCGGGGCCGTGACTGCCGTGCCCGCCGCCGCTTTTGTCGGCTCGCGTCCGGTCGCGGGCGCCGCGATCGCAGTCAACCGGACGACCTTCGCAAACGCACACGTCGGCGGATTCGCCGCGATTGCGCCGACCCGCGCCAGCATCGCGCCCGCCATGGCCGCGCGCGCGGTGCCGGCGGCGGCGGTGATCAACCGCCCGATCGTGGCGGCCACGCGTCCGCCCGCGCCGATGGCCTCGTTCGCACAGCGTCAGGTGCTGCTGGACAAGAATCCCGGCCGCCCGTTGAGCGAGCCGCAATTGCGCCAAACGACGATAGCCGCAGGAGCAGTGGCCGGCAGCGCAGCAGCGGCGCACGCCATCGCCGAACGGCCGAACGTGCGTGTCGTCACCCAGCACGGCATACCATCGAACGCGTCGGCACCTACCTTGCCGCGCTCAGCAGCCGGGCCGGGTCGTCTGTCGCGGGAAACGCTGCATCCGACCGCGCCGGCAACGCAGAACGCGGCTTCGGTCTCCGACCGCAAGCTGCCTGCCGTACAGCGCACGACACCCGCCACAAATGCGGAGCAGCCACGCCATCTGGATTCCTCGCGCTTCGCGCACCCGCAGGGCAGCCCCGTGCACGAGGCGCAACCGGTGCGCACGGTGCCGAGCCGCGAAATCCAGCGCAGCGTTCCGGCCAGCCAGCCACCGCACAATGAAAATGGCGGCAACTACAACGGCAACGGGCGCGCGACGACCAATTACGGCAATCGCACGGTGACTCCAACGAGCCATCCGGAATACCACGCTCCCGTACAGCCGCGGCAGGAATATCGTGCGCCACAGCGCAACGTGCAGGAATACCACGCACCCGCACAGCCGCGGCAGGAATATCGTGCTCCGCAGCGCAACGTGCAGGAATATCACGCGCCCGCACAGCCGCGGCAGGAATATCGTGCGCCGCAGCGCAACGTGCAGGAATATCACGCGCCCGCACAGCCGCAGGGCAACGCACCGCAATACCAGCGCGCGGCGCCAGTGCAGCACGCCGCTCCTGCGACACGTCCGGCGCCGCCGGAACACAAGAGCGACGACAAGGATCACCAGCATCGCAAATAATCCCGGACATCGGCAATTCCGAGAACCGCGCCCGGCCAGTCCGGGCGCGATTTTTTGCACGGACTGAATTTCGCCGCGAGCGCCGAAGCGGCTAAACTAACGGCATGTACACGATCGTTCTGAACGGACAGTCCCGCACCTGCGCACCGGGCCGCACGCTGCGCGATCTGCTCGCTGAAACCGGCTACGCGCAGCGTCGCGTCGCCGTGGAAATCAACCGCGAGATCGTGCCGAACAGTCAACATGCGCAACGCGAAATCCGCGACGGCGACCGCATCGAGATCGTCCACGCGCTGGGTGGAGGCTGAGCGCTTACGCGATGCCTTGCCTGCGCGCGCCTGGAGCGGCCTGCGAACAGCGGAGCTGGCCCGAAGGGCGAGTGCCAAGGACGGCGCGAGTAATGGCATCGCGTGCGGAACCGACAGCCCGAAGCAGGACGCGAAGGGCAGGGTTGCTTGGTAAGCGCCGGATGCGCGAGCCTAGCAACGGCAAGCGAGGCGAAGTCGAGCGTAAGCACGATGGCGGAAATCCAGAAATGAATGCACAACTCCAGCAAATCGAGACATCCATCCCCGATCCTTTGATCATCGCCGGCCGCGCCTATCGTTCGCGCCTGCTCACCGGCACCGGCAAGTTCAAGGATCTGGACGAAACGCGGCGCGCCACCGATGCGGCGGGCGCGCAGATCGTCACTGTCGCGATCCGGCGCACCAATATCGGACAAAACCGGAACGAGCCGAACCTGCTCGACGTGTTGCCGCCGCAAAAATATACGATCTTGCCCAATACCGCCGGCTGCTACAGCGCCGAGGACGCCGTGCGCACCTGCCGCCTTGCGCGCGAGCTGCTCGATGGCCACGCCCTGGTCAAGCTCGAAGTGCTCGGCGATCAGAAGACCTTGTTCCCGGACGTGGTGCAGACGCTCAAGGCCGCGGAAATCCTGGTCGCCGAAAAATTCGAGGTCATGGTTTACACCAGCGACGATCCGATTCTGGCCCGACGCCTCGAAGAAATCGGCTGCGTCGCGGTGATGCCTTTGGCTGCGCCGATCGGCTCGGGTCTGGGCATCCAGAACCGCTGGAACATTCTGGAGATCGTGGAGAACGCGAAGGTGCCGGTGCTGGTCGACGCCGGTGTCGGCACCGCCTCGGATGCCGCGATCGCGATGGAGCTGGGTTGCGACGGCGTGCTCATGAACACCGCCATCGCCGGCGCCAAGGACCCGGTACTCATGGCCGCGGCGATGCGCAAGGCGGTCGAGGCCGGACGCGACGCCTTCCGCGCCGGACGCATTCCGCGCAAACGCTACGCTTCCGCCTCGAGTCCGCTGGATGGAACCCTTGGGTGAGCCGGAGCGCAGCTCGCGCCGGCGAACAACTCGACATGGATGTCGAGGCCGGCAATCGCAGCATGGACGGTTGCTGGAGAACTTAGTGCCACACGCGACGCCTCAGCCGCAGGAAAATCGACGAATCCGCAGCTTCGTGCTGCGCCAGGGCCGTTTCACGCCGGCCCAACAACGCGCATTCGAAACGCATTGGACACGCTACGGCCTCGACCTTTCCACTACTGTCCCGGACTGGCAGCAGGTGTTCGGACGGCGCACGGCGCTGGTACTGGAAGTCGGTTTCGGCAATGGCGAGCAATTGCTGTGGTCAGCCC
>JAJXWU010000086.1 GCA_021781425.1 Pseudomonadota bacterium | reverse complement strand
ATGGTTTTGACGGGCCGTAGCACCTCGATTGAAACTAATGCACGGCAATCAGGATGCCGCCAGGCCAGCGATCGACCTGGCCACGATTCCCGAAGAGGAATTGCTCGGGTTGCGTCTGTCCGAGCTGCCGTTGCGGATCGAAGGCACGTGGCTGGAGCTGTGCATTGCGCAACTCTACGAGGAATTGAAAGCGCGCAATATTCCGTTTGCGCCGCGCTGCTATCTCGCTGACGAATGGCTGACTCCGGAGAACGAGCCGGTGATCGGCGTTCCGTTTTATCTGGCGCATCCTCGGCTGATCAAGTTGCAGACGAAAATGCTGCTGGAAGCCGAAGGCGACAACCCCGAGTGGTGCATGAAGCTGCTGCGCCACGAATGCGGCCACGCGCTCACCTACGCCTACGATCTCAACCGCAAGCGCAGTTGGCAGCGCGTGTTCGGGCATCCGTCGGCGCCGTACGAAGAAACGTATCGCTTCCGCCCGTACAGCAAGAGCTTCGTGCGGCATCTGGATTACTACTACGCGCAGTACCACCCCGACGAGGATTTCGTCGAAACGTTCGCGGTCTGGTTGACGCCGGGCCTGGACTGGCGCAGCAAGTACAGGGGTTGGAAGGCGCTCGATAAACTCTTGTTCGTCGACAAGCTGATGGCAGGCATCGCCGGCAAGCCGCCGTTGCGCGCAACGGGCCGGCAGTTGTGGAAGGCCGCGACGATCCGCAGCACGCTCAAGCGTTACTACCAGAAACGCCGTGCTGTCGAGGCCGAAGACTTCCCGGAATTCCACGATGCCAATCTGCTGCGCATGTTCGGCGCAGCGAAACCCGAAGGCGAGACGCGGCAGCCGGTCGCGAAGCTCCTGCAAGCGCACCGCAAGGCGCTGCTGACCACGGTGGCGAACTGGACCGGCGAGCGGCGTTTCATGGTCAACGAGGTCTGCAAGGCGGTGCACGCGCGCAGCCGCGCGTTGCGCCTGGTCAGCGATGAAACCGACGCGCTGGCGGTGCTCAAGCTCGCGACGTACCTGACCACGCTGATGATGAATTACCGCTATACGACGCGGTTGCGAGGTGATCTGTGACGTGGCGCGACACAAAATCCGTTCGCCCTGAGCGTAGCGCCGCAGGCGCGAAGTCGAAGGGCAATTGGCGTTTCGACTTCGCTCGCTGTGCGAGCTACGCTCAACGCGAACGGTTCTGATATGGCCACCCGCGTGCTGATGGTGTTCGACTTGCCGTACGCGGTGAAGCCCGATTACGACTTTGCCGCGGAATTCGCCGATCCGGACGGCAGCTATACCGAGAACGATGTCTGGAAGGCGCTGCTCGAATGCGGTTACGAAGTGCATCGGCTCAGTCTGTTCGACGACGTGCGTCCGCTGCTGGATACGGTGCGCGACATCAAGCCGGACGTGATCTTCAATCTGTGCGAGACCTTCCGCAACGCGCCGCACTGGGACAAGAACATCGTCGCGACGATGGAACTGCTCGGCGTGCCGTGCACGGGCGCGAGTTCCCATGCGCTGTTCCTGTGCAACGACAAGGGCCTGTGCAAGAAAATCCTGCGCTTCCACCGCGTGCGCACGCCGCGCTTTCATGCCTTCTACCGCAGCCATCGCGTGTGGCTGCCGAAGACGTTGAAGTTGCCGTGCATCGTCAAGCCGCTGACCGAAGAGGCCTCGCGCGGCATCTCGCAAGCCTCGATCGTCGACGATGAAGCCGCCTTTGTCGCCCGCATCCAGATGATCCACGAACGCATGAATCTGGATGCGATCGCCGAGGAGTACATCGACGGCCGCGAGATGTACGTCAGCGTCATCGGCGACCGCGCCATGCGCGTGCTGCCCGCGCGCGAGATGACATTCGGCCAGATGGCCGAAGACGAGCCGCGCATCGCCACCTACAAGGCCAAGTGGGACGACGCCTACCGCAAACGCTGGGGCATCAGGAACCATTTTGCCAAGACGCTGGAACCGGAACTGCAGCAGCACATCGATGATGTCTGCAAGCGCGCCTATCGCGCGCTCAATATCCGCAGCTACGCACGCTTCGATCTGCGTGTGACCGCGGCCGGCAAGGTCTACGTGATCGAACCCAACGCCAATCCCTGCATTGCCAGGGACGACGAACTCGCGCAGTCAGCGCTGAAGGCGGGCATCGCCTATCCGAGCCTGATCCGCAAGCTGGTAAATCAGGCGTTGCGGCGGGAGGCTTAGAAAGCGAGATGCGCACCGAACGCGCGCCGCGTGCACCGCGGCGCGAGTAGATCACTGCGTCTGTGCCGTTCAGTGTGTCGCTTTTTCGTGCGGCAACGCCTTCAGGGCCGCGAGCATTTCGCTGACGTGATCCTTCGGGCTAAGCGCCGAATACGCCGCGGCCACCTTTCCGGACTGGTCGATCAGGTAGGAAGTGCGATTCGACCAACCCGGCTTCATCGTCAGTATCGAGTCGTACTCCTTGGCGATCGCGGCACCCTTGTCGGCAGCGACCGCAAACTTGCCGCTGCAATGGTCGGTTTCCTTGGAGAAGTCGGAAATTTGGTCGAGATTGCCCGCGGTCACGCCAATCACCGTGGCATTCAACGCCTTGAACTGATCGATCGCCTCGGAGAACAGGTGCGCCTCGATATTGCAGCCCGAGGTATGTGGAGCAGGAAAGAAGTAAACCACGACCGGGCCTTTCTTCAGTGCGGTGTCGAGATCGAAAGTGAATGGCTTGCCGGCAAGATAAGCGGGCAGGCTGAACTCGGGTGCCTGCGCGCCGACCTTCAATTCGGCCTGCGAAGCGGTGGAGAAGGCGCCGAGGGCGATGGCGGCTGCAGCGGCAAGAACGGTCAGTGGTTTCATGGCAATGGCTCCGTTGGAAGCGCGACGTTACTACGGGAAATGTTCAGGCGATGTAGACGACCCGGCGGGACGCGCATTTCTGACACTGCGGTTGTCGTCGCTCCGAACAGCTCAGTTCGGATGCGTCAGCCGGATGCCTCCCGGTTCGATCGAACAGGCCTGGATCGCGGCTTGCAGCGAAGGCGGTCGATACTCCGGTTGTGCGTTCCATTTGGCCCACACCGACGCATCGACGGTTTCGTTGACGCCGCCGCCGAGGGTGCGCTGGAACGGCGGCTTGAACAGCTTGTAGATTCCGTACATGAACTGGGCGTAGGTATCGTTGGGTATGCCCAGTTCCGCATCCGTGGCGGTGACAAAATCCGACCCGAACACGAGTCCCGCGCCGGCCGCCTTGGCCTGCATCCATGCCAGGGCGATCTCCGGCAGGGTATCCGGAGTGTGTCCCGCGCCATCGGTTTTCTCGCCGCCGCCGACATCCGCATGGGCACCGGCGAACCAGCGCTGCTCCACTTCCGTCTGTTCCGGTTTCCACGCCGTGCGCGATTCGCCCGGAGCGAGCGACGCCGCCGGCCGCGTCCATTTGGTCGGCGCGAAATCCGCGCGGTGCTCGTCGAGTGCCAGCGCCTGATACGCGTATTGCACGATCTTGCTCAGCTCGGTGTCGTGGAAAGCGTAGCGGGCGCGCGCGAACGGAAACCACGATGCCGCACCGGGGATTCCCAGCGCGCCGACCGTATCCCATACGCCGATGAAACGGATCGGCACTTCGCGCGAGTGCGCAGCGCGGAACGCCTGCATGGCGGGGTGATCCGGATGCAGAGCGTTGCGGTAGAGCGCATACGCGGCATCGACGGCAGCCTGGGTGACCACGCCGCTCGTGTCCGGTCTTAGCAGCCCGCACTTGCGGATGAGTCCGCCGAGACTGCGCGCGGTGTAGGCACCGCGGCTGAAGCCGAACAACCAGATTTCATCGCCTTCATTCCAGCTTTGCGACAGCCACTGAAAACCTTCCGCGACGTTGCCCGACAGACCCATTCCGAACGCGCCACCGAGCAGGTGCTCGATTCCCGGCGCCACGCCCACACCCACGATGTATTTGCAAATCTGCCTGGAGCCCGCGGCATCGGCATCCGCCACGAGTTTGCGGAAACACTCGACATTGGTGCGGGTTTGCGCCTTGTTCCAGGTGCCGTCGAACAGCAGGACAAGTCGGCGCGGCATCTCGGCGCTCCAGTTCCGTCATTCCGCGAAGGACGATGCGAGTTTGCAGCATAGCAAATGGGCATGGCGCGCATGACGTTTCATGAAGACAGAATCTTCAACGTCGACATCATGTAGACCAGCGTCAGCGCGACCTGGACAACGGCAGTCGCGGTATCCAGCCGGACGCTGCGTGCGCGCAATGCAAGCAAAACGTTCGCTTCCGCGAGAATGGCGAACTTGGCCATCTCCAGCCAATTCACAAACCCGGTGGCGGAACGGACAAGAGCAAGGATTACCACGGTAGTGAATACCAACAGCAACAGTTTGTAGCGATGGCCTTCCCGCGCGTGGTACTCACGCAGATCTAGCGGCCCTTCGGTCCCCGCCTCGGGCATGACCAATTCGCAAAAGGCATACAGGATACCGACGTAGGTCAGCCGGATCAGTACGTCGGTCATGGGCCAGGTCTGCACGTTGTGCACGTGCCAGAATGCAGCCCAGTTGCCGATCAGCAGCATGAAAGCCGATGCGGCCCAGCAAGCGTGGCGCCAGGAAAAGCGCACGCGATCGAAGTTCCGGATCAGCGCGACACAATGGCTCAGCATTTGCGTCAGGGCCAACGAGGTGATGACCGAGATCAGGCCGAAGACGAATTCGAAGCTGGTCATGGCCCGCGCCCTCGGACAGGTGTTGCGTGCAAGGTAGCGTGAAACGGAGCGGTTGGCGACATCCGGCCGCAGCAAGAAAGTCGACTCCGCACGGCCGCGCCGCGCAAGCGGCGGCCTTGCGCGTGTCGCGCGGCGGCGCCATCATCCCGACGGGTTCGCAAGGACAATCCACATGGCCACCGGCTGGGCAGGTGACAACGCGGTACAGGATCAGATCGACGCGACGATCAAGGATGCGATCAAGCGCGCGCGCAGCCGCGCGCCGAAAGGTCCGAGCCTGAAACGCTGCGAGGAATGCGGCGCGTCGATTCCCGAGGCGCGTCGCAAGGCCGTTCCCGGCGTGCGTCTGTGCGTGGCGTGCCAGTCCGAACACGACAAGGCAGAACACACGTCCAGCGGCTACAACCGCCGCGGCAGCAAGGACAGCCAGTTGCGCTGAAATCTACGCTGCCAGTTCGGCGTTGTGATAGACGGCCTGCACGTCGTCGAGCTCCTCCAGCTTGTCGAGCAGGTCGCGCAGAATTTCGGCAGCCTCGGCATCGACGGGCGCGCGGTTGTCCGGCCGCCAGATCACGTCGGCCTTCGACGGCATCAAGCCGGCAGCGGACAGCGCCGTTTTCACGTTTTCGAAGTTTTCCGGGGAAGTGAGCACGATGCTTTCGCCGTCTTCGCTTTGCACGTCGTCGGCGCCAGCCTCCAGCGCGGCTTCGAGCAGCTTGTCCTCGCTGCCCGGCCTGCTCGTGTCGACGACGAACTCGCCGACATGCTTGAACTGGAACGCCACGGAGCCGGAGGTGCCGAGGTTGCCGCCGTGCTTGCCGAGCGCACTGCGCACGTCGGCCACGGTGCGTTGGGCATTGTCGGTCATGCAGTCGATGAGCAGCGCCACGCCGGACGGACCGTAGCCTTCGTAGCGGATTTCCTCCATCTTGTCGGCGTCGGCACCGCTGGCGCGCTTGAGCGCGCGCTCGATGGTGTCGTTGGGCATGCTCACGGCTTTCGCCTTGTCAATGCCGGCGCGCAGGCGCGCGTTGCCGGCGGGATCGGCGCCGCCGCTGCGGGCGGCGATGGTGATCTCTCGGATCAGCTTGGTGAAGAGCTTGCCGCGACTGGCGTCGGCGGCGTTCTTGCGGCCTTCGATGCTGGGGCCTCTGCCCATACGGATTCCTGCAGGGTGCGTGAAAAGCGGTTATTTTAGCGGCGCTGCGCGCGGCGCGCGATACGGCGCGATGGTAGCGGCGGTCATGAATGTTACCATCGCGGCCCAGCGCCCGCCGTCGAGGAATCCGCCCTGTGAGCAGCACCCTGGTCATCATTGCCGTCACCTGCATCGTCTCGATCATGGCGTTCAGCAACGCCGAACTGGTGCGGCAGTTGATCCTGTGGCCGCCGGCGATCTCGCGCGACAAGCAGTACTACCGGCTGGTGAGCTACGGACTGATCCATGCCGATCCGATGCATCTGTTCTTCAACATGTTCACGCTGTACTTCTTCGGCCGCATGATGGAGCAGTTGTACAACGCCGTGCTCGGCCCGTTCGGCTTCGTGCTGTTCTACGCCGGCGCGCTGGTCGCCTCGATCCTGCCGACGTACCTGCGCAACCGCGGCAATTCGCGCTACCACAGCCTCGGCGCCTCGGGCGCGGTGTCGGCGACGCTGTTCGCGTTCATCCTGCTGCAACCGTGGGCGAAGATCCTCGTGTTCGTGATTCCGATGCCGGCGATCCTGTTCGCGGTGTTGTACGTCGTTTACGAGTTCTGGCTCGAGCGTCAGGGCGCGGACAACGTCAACCACAACGCGCACCTGTGGGGCGCTGCGTATGGCGTGCTCTTCACCATCATCATGGAGCCGCGCGTGCTGACCCTGTTTTTTGCCCAACTCACGCATCCCTGACGCGCAACGACCGCTCAGCGGCGGTTCAACCATCCGGTACTAGTTTTACTTCCGGTAACGGCGGAGGTCGAGCCATGAAACGTCGATTCGGCATCTTTCTTGCGGCTGGCGCGTTGCTGGGGTTGGGCGGCTGCGTCTACACGCCGGGCTACTACGCACGGCCGGGCGTGGTCTACGACGACGGCACGGCAGTTTATGCGCCGGCAGCCGGCTACGATGACGGCTATTACGCGCCGGGCTATTACGCCGATCCCTGGTGTTGCTACGGTGGCTGGTGGCCGTCGGTCGGACTGAATTTCTACGGTGGCTATTACTACGGCGGCCACGGACACTGGAACGGCGGACACGACTGGCATGGCGGCGGTTCGCGTATAGCGCCGCGGCCTTTGCCGGGCGGTCACGCGGCGCCGCGCGGGGGCTATTCACGCGGTCATTGATGCGCCGGCCGGACACTGAAGCATAGTCGCGGCGGGCGTGTCGGTACAGTCTGGCCGTACCGGATGCGAATGCTATGATCGGTGCATGTCCGCCGTCGCCGCCATCCGCATCGATCCGCTGCCGGGACGCTTCGCCTATCTGATGGGACTGTACGCGGAGAACTACCACCGGCTGGCGCGCCTGTTCGCGCCACACGAACTCGGCGCGGGCAGTTTTGTTTCCTCGGTCGACGATGGGCTCGACGTGCGTCTGGACATGGTTGAGCGGCATCGCTACACGCTCGAACTGCACCTGACCTATTGCATCACCGACGCGCATACCGGCGGCCCGTCGCCGGCGGCATGGTTGCGCATGTACCGCGACGCACACGTGGCCGAGGTTACGCACTGTCATCCCGGGCAGCGGCTGTGGCGCGAACTCGGCCCGTTCGCACCGGTGAAGACCGTGTTCCAGCATCGCATGCGCATGGCAACATTTCTCAATCGCTGGCTGGAATATCTGGCCGAGCAAGGGCATTCGCGCGCCACGTTGTTGGCCCTCACTGCGCTGCCGGCCTGCGCCTGACGCATGCCCGGCCGCACTGCACTGCCTGCCTGGAAGGCGCTCGCAGCGCACGCCGATGCGTTCGCAAATACGCATTTGCGCGATCTGTTCGGGTCTGATCCGGAACGCGGCGAGCGCCTGACCGTCGAAGCGGCCGGTTGGTACTTCGACTATTCCAAGAACCGCGTCGCCGACGATACCTTGCGTCTGCTCGTGGATCTTGCCGATGCCTGCGGTTTGCGTGCACGCATCGAGACGATGTGGCGCGGCGAGAAGATCAATTCCACCGAGCAGCGCGCGGCCTTGCATGTCGCCTTGCGTGCGTCGGCCGGAGAAAAATTCATCGTCGACGGCGAAGACGTCGTGCCCGAAGTCCACGCCACGCTCGCGCGCATGGCGGATTTCAGCGAACGTGTGCGTAGCGGCGCGTGGCGGGGGTTCACGGGCAAGCCGATTCGCGCCATCGTCAACATCGGCATCGGCGGATCGGATCTCGGCCCGGTGATGGCCTGCGAAGCGCTGCGCCACTACAGTCGGCGCGACCTCGTATTTCGTTTCGTGTCGAACGTGGACGGCACGGATTTCTGCGAGGCGATACGCGATCTCGATCCTGCGCAGACCGTGTTCGTTGTCAGCTCGAAGACTTTCACCACGCAGGAGACCCTCGCGAATGCGCGGGCAGCGCGCGCGTGGTTGCTTCGGGCGCTCGGCGAGGAGTGCGCCGTTGGCCGGCATTTCGTCGCGGTGTCGACGAACGCGGCCGAAGTGGCGAAGTTCGGCATCGACCCGGCCAACATGTTCGGCTTCCGCGATTGGGTCGGCGGCCGCTTTTCCATGGATTCGGCGATCGGCCTGTCGACCATGCTCGCGGTCGGCGCAGATAATTTCCGCGCCATGCTCGGCGGTTTTCATGCGATGGATGCGCATTTCCGCAATGCTCCGTTCGCACACAACCTGCCGGTCCTGCACGCACTGCTGTCGGTCTGGAATGCGAATTTCCTGGGCGTCGAGAGCGTCGCGATCCTGCCCTACGATCAATACCTCAAACGCTTTCCGGCCTACCTGCAGCAGCTCGTAATGGAAAGCAACGGCAAGCAGGATACGCAACATGGCGAGCGGACGGATTACGCCACCAGCCCGGTGTTCTGGGGCGAGCCGGGCACCAACGGCCAGCATTCGTTCTTCCAGTTGCTGCATCAGGGAACGCGTCGCGTGGCCTGCGATTTCATCGGTGTCCGCGAAAGTCTGAACCCGCTCGGCGACCAGCACGAACTGCTTCTGGCCAATCTGATCGCACAGACCGAGGCGCTCGCGTTCGGCAAGACGGCTGCACAGGTGCGCGCCGAAGGATCGCCCGAGCGCCTCGTGCCGCACCGGACCTTCGACGGTAACCGGCCCAGCAATGTCCTGCTCGCCGAACGCATCACCCCCGCCTCGCTTGGCGCATTGGTCGCCTTGTACGAGCACAGCGTGTTTGTGCAGGGTGTCATTTGGGACATCGATTCCTTCGATCAGTGGGGCGTCGAGCTGGGCAAACAGCTCGCCGCGCGGATCGTGCCGGAACTGCACGACTCGAACGCGCCGCTCGCGCACGACAGCTCCACCAATGCGTTGATTCGGCGGCTGCGCAAAACCTGAAAACCACGCATGATCGGCGCATACTCGATACGGTCATCATCAAGGAGTTGTCATGAAGCTGGAAAAAGTCGTCTACACCGCGCAGGCGACCGCTACCGGCGGCCGCGATGGTCGCGCGAAAACTTCCGATGGCAAGCTCGACCTCAAACTCAATCCGCCGGTGGAAATGGGCGGCAAGGGCGAAGGCACCAATCCCGAGCAATTGTTCGCCTGCGGCTATTCGGCGTGCTTTCTCGGCGCGATGAAATTCGTCGCCGGCCGCGACAAGATCGCGATGCCTGCCGACGTTTCGATCACGGGCCTGGTCGGCATCGGTCCGATTCCCAATGGCTTTGGCATCCAGGTGGAATTGAGGATTTCCCTGCCCGGAATGGATCGCGCCGTGGCGAAGGCGCTGGTAGACAAGGCGCATATCGTGTGTCCGTACTCGAATGCGACGCGCGGCAATGTCGAGGTGACGTTGTCCTTGGTCTGATCCGCGACGGAGCTTGCCGATGCAGCACGAGTTCGATCATCTGATCGTCGGCGGCGGCATGACGGCCGATGCCGCGGCCAAGGCGATCCGCGAGGCGGATGCCGGGGCACGCATCGGCATCGTCGGCGATGAGACCCATCCGCCGTATGAACGGCCGCCGTTGTCCAAGGCGCTGTGGAAGGACAAGACGATCGAGTCCATCGATTTGGGTACATCGAAATCCGGTGTGACGCTGCACATGGGCCGGCGTATCGTTGCGCTGGATCGTGCTGCGCACACGGTACTGGACGACCGTGGCGACACCTATCGCTACCGAAAATTGTTGCTGGCCACCGGCGCGACGCCGCGCAAGCTGCCGTTCTCCGGCGAGCGCGTGATCAATTTCCGAACCTTGGACGATTACCTCACATTGCGCCGTTTCGCCCAACCCGGCGCGCGCATCGCCGTCATCGGCGGCGGTTTCATCGGCAGCGAGTTGGCCGCATCGCTGGCAAGCAACGACTGCAAGGTGACGATGATCTTTCCGGGCGAGGCCATCGGCGCTGGTCGCTATCCGGCCGCGCTCAGCGAATTCCTCAACGGTTACTACCGCGAACACGGCGTTGAGTTGCGTACGGGCGCAAAGGTAGCAGGTGGTAATGCGGACGCGAACGGCGTCGGCATTACGTTAGCGGATGGCAAGGCGTTGCGTTTCGACGCAGTCGTTGCCGGACTGGGCGTCACGCCGAACACGGAACTCGCGCAACAGGCCGGATTGAAGGTCGACAACGGCATCGTCGTCGACGACCGCCTGCGCACGTCCGATCCGGATATTTATGCCGCCGGCGATGTCGCCAATTTCCACAATGCGGCATTGCATACGCGCCTGCGCGTGGAGCACGAAAACGCGGCGATCAGCATGGGACATCACGCCGGCCGCGTCATGACGGGCGCAGACGAAGCCTACACGACGTTGCCGTTTTTCTATTCGGATCTGTTCGATCTCGGCTATGAGGCGGTCGGCTTGCTCGACGATCGTCTGGATGTGGTCGAACACTGGACCACGCCGTTCCGCGAAGGCGTGGTGTATTACCTTGACGATGGCCGCGTGCGCGGCGTGCTGTTGTGGAACGTCTGGGGTCAGGTCGATGCCGCGCGCGAACTCATCGCCGAGCGCGGCCCGCACGACGCCGACAGCTTGCGCGGCCGGCTGCCGAAGCTGGTGTAATCCCAAACGCTACAGCGCCTCGAAAATCCCCGCCGCACCCATGCCGGTGCCGATGCACATGGTCACCATGCCGTACTTGAGTTTGCGCCGGTGCAAGCCGTGGAGGAGGGTGGCCACGCGCACTGCGCCGGTGGCGCCGAGCGGATGGCCGAGCGCGATCGCGCCGCCGAGCGGGTTGACCTTGGCGGGATCGAGGCCCAGATCCTTCATCACCGCCAGCGATTGCGCGGCGAAGGCTTCATTGAGTTCGATCCAGTCGAGTTGATCCTGCTTGATGCCCGTCTGCGCACAGACTTTCGGAATCGCGGCCTTCGGGCCGATGCCCATGATTTCCGGTGGCACGCCGGCGACGGAAAACCCGACGAAGCGCGCCAGCGGCTTGAGGTTGTAATCCTTCAGCGCCTGCTCGCTCGCCAGCAATACCGCGCCGGCGCCGTCGGACATCTGCGAGGAATTGCCGGCGGTGACGCTGCCGCCCGCGCGGAACACGGTTTTCAGCCTGGCCAGCGCGTCGAGCGTGGTGCCCGCGCGCGGACCTTCGTCGATCGTGATCGTGCGCGTATCGTCGGCGATCCCGCGCTTGCCCAAATCAGGGTAGTGATCGGCCAGTGTATACGGCGCAATCTCGTCGTCGAATTCGCCGGCGGCGATGCCGGCCAGGGCCTTGGCGTGGCTGGAAACGGAAAACGCATCCTGTTCCTCGCGCGTCACCTTCCATTGCTCGGCGACCTTCTCGGCGGTGATGCCCATGCCGTAGGCGATGCCGATGTGCTCGTTGTCGAATACGCGCGGATTGAACACCGGGTGGTAACCCATCATCGGCACCATGCTCATGCTCTCGGTGCCGCCGGCGAGCATCAGGTCGGCTTCGCCGAGGCGAATGCGGTCGGCCGCCATCGCCACGGCCTGCAGGCCGGACGAGCAGAAGCGATTGACCGTGACGGCGGGAACGCCATTCGGCAGGCCGGCGAGCAGCACCGCGATGCGCGCCACGTTCATGCCTTGCTCGGCCTCGGGCATGGCGCAACCGATGATGGCGTCGCCGATTTTCGCCTTGTCCACGGACGGACACTGTGCCAGCGTGGCGTCGATGGCGAACGCCAGCAGGTCGTCCGGGCGCGTGTGGCGGAACACGCCGCGCGGAGCCTTGCCGACCGGCGTGCGCTTGGCGGCGACGATATAGGCGTCTTGGGTTTGTTTGGTCATGGGAGGGTGTCCTGTCTCAATTCCGGAGCGGCTTGCCGGTGGCCAGCGTATGCGCAATCCGCGCCTGCGTTTTCGGATTCAGCGCCAGCGCGACGAAGTGCTTGCGCTCCAGATCCAGCAGCCATTGTTCGTCGATGAGCGAGCCGCGTTCGACCTGTCCGCCGCACAAGGTATCGGCGATGCGCGTGGCGATTTCCATGTCGTGCTCGGAGATGAAGCGGCCTTCGAGCATGTTGACGAGATTCGCTTTGAACGTCGCGGTGGCGACATCGCCGGCGGCGACAATCTGCCGATCCGGCAGGGGCGGTCGCCAGCCGGATTCGGCCAGTGCATTCGCTTCGCCTTTCGCCACGTACAGCAATTCGTCTGCGTGGAAAACAAAGACATCGCTCTGGCGCAGCAATCCCATTTCCTTGGCTTCCAGCGCGCTGCCGGATGTTTTGGCCATCGCCACCATCTCGAAGTAACCTTTCAGCGCTGTGAAGACATCGCCGCCGAACGCATGTTGCGATGCGCGCAGGGCGAGTTCCTTCAAGCCGCCGCCGGCGGGCAGCAGGCCAACGCCGGCCTCAACCAGACCGATGTAGCTTTCCAGCGCGGCGACGGTGCGCGCGCAGTGCATCTGCAATTCGCAGCCGCCGCCGAGCGCCATGCCGCGCACCGCCGCGACCACCGGCACCAGCGCGTGCTTGACCCGCATCGTGGCTTGCTGGAAGCGCGCGATGAAACCATCCAGGTCGGCAGGCTTGCCCGATTGCAGCATCGCGCCGGCTTCCTTGAGATTGGCGCCGACGCTGAAGGGCTCCGAATCCTGCCAGATCACCAGCGCCTTGCAGGCGCGTTCGGCTTCGTCCGCCGCGCGCACGATCGCGTCGAGCACGCCGGCGCCGATGGTGTGCATCTTGCTCTTGAACGACAGGATCGCGATGTCGTCGCCACCCAGTGCCCACAACCGCGCGTCGTCGGTTTCGAAAATCGTCCTGCCCGTGTCCGGTTTTTTCGCGCCCAGCACGGTTTGCGGAAACAACTGGCGCCGGTACACGGGCACGGTAGATGCGGGCACCTGCGTGCCGGTCGCCGCTGAATACGATCCGGCGGCATCGTGCACGCCGGTGCGTTTCGGATCGGACGCCCAGGCGGGCAGAGGCGTCGTGCACATCGCCTTGCCGGCAGCGATGTCCTCGGCGATCCATTTGGTGACGTTTGCCCAGTCGGCCGCCTGCCAGGTTTCGAACGGGCCGAGCTTCCAGCCATAGCCCCAGCGCATGGCGAAGTCGATGTCGCGAGCGCTCGCGGCGATGTCGCCGAGCCAATACGCCGCGTAATGGAAAAGATCGCGCTGCATCGCCCACAGGAACTGAGCCTGCGGGTCGGCACTGGCACGCAGCTTGGCGAATTGCTCGGCCGGGGTTTTGAGTTTCAGGATCGCCGCGACCTCGTCGCTGACTTTTCCGGTCTGCGGCGCATAGTCGGCCTTGGCCGGGTCGAGCACCAGAATGTCCTTGCCGACCTTGCGGAAGAAGCCGGCGCCGGTTTTCTGGCCGAGCGCGCCCTTGGCGATCAGCGCGTCGAGCACGGCCGGATTCTTGAAATGGCTGTGCCAGGGATCGTTCGGCAGGGTGTCCTGCATGGTCTTGATGACATGGCCCATGGTGTCAAGGCCGACCACATCGGCGGTGCGGTAGGTCGCGCTCTTGGGATGGCCGATGGCCGGGCCCGTCAGGGCATCGACCACGTCGTAACTCAACTTGAACCGCTCGGTGTGGTGCATGGTCGCCAGCATCGAGAACACGCCGATGCGATTACCGATGAAGTTCGGCGTGTCCTTGGCAAACACCACGCCCTTGCCCAGCGTGGTGGTCAGGAAGGCTTCCAGACCCTGCAGTACCGAGGTATCCGTCTTAGCGCAGGGAATCACCTCGACCAGGTGCATGTAACGTGGCGGATTGAAGAAGTGCACGCCACAGAATCTATGGTGAAGTGTTTTATCAAGAACATCAGCTAATGCATTGATACTCAAACCTGAAGTATTGCTGGCGAGAACCGCATTTGGAGCCACGAACGGGGCGATCTTTGCGTACAGATCGCGTTTCCAGTCCAGGCGTTCGGCAATGGCCTCGATGATGAGGTCGCAGCCCTTTAGCCATTCCAGATTCCTGTCGTAGTTGGCGGGCGTGATCGCGCCAGCGCGCAATTTGTCCGCCAGCGGAGCTGGCGACAATTTCTTCAGATTGTCGATGGCCTTGAAGACGATACCGTTAGGGTCGCCATCTTTCGCGGCCAAATCGAACAACACGGTATCGACGCCGGCATTGGTCAGGTGCGCCGCGATTTGCGCGCCCATGACGCCAGCGCCGAGCACGGCCGCCCTGCGGATCAGCAAACGGGAATCGTTCATGCATTACCTCAATCGAAGGCTGATTTTGTTGAGAAGTGCGGCCAGGATGGCCGCTGGTTGATCCCCGCGGTCACGCACGACCGCATGAATCATGTTCGCAGGCCCGCCGCGGCGAATTTGATCAGATGTTCGGCCGCCAGATCCCGATGCTGCAGTTCGGACATCCCGGGGCGCCGTTTAATCACGCCAAAGTCGGCCATCGCGTAGGTGAGCGCACCGCTGACGATGTCCAGGCGCCAATACAGTTCCTGCTTGTCCAGAAGCGGCAGCACTTGGGCGAATGCGGCCGCGAACTGCTTGAGTACATGGCTGTAGTTGTCGTGCAGGAATTTGCGCAGACGCTCGTTATGTTCGGCGAAGGCGCGCGCCAGTACACGTACGAAGCCGGCGCCGCCATCCTCCGCCATCGACAGCGCCAGTGCCGGACGCACGAACGCGCCGAGTACGTCTTCCAGACCGAACTGCGGCTTCTTCAGCACCTCGGCCAGCGCGGCCAGCCGCTCTTCGTTGAGGCTGTCCAAACGGCGGCGGAAGACCTCGTTGATGAGGTTTTCCTTGGATCCGAAGTGGTAGTTCACCGCCGCCAGGTTGACGTTGGCCGAGGCGGTGACCTGACGCAGCGAGGCCCCGGCGAAGCCGTGGCGCGCGAATAGCAACTCGGCCGAATCCAGGATGCGCTGCTTGGTGGAGAAATGCGGGGCGTTCAAACCGGGTTCCTTGGGATTGCTTGGCGGAGCGCGATCTCCGGCAAGGCTGAAACGCTCGTTTGAATTCTAGTCGGACGGCCAAATGCAGGTCAAACCGGCCGGTCAATCGGGAAGACTACCATGCGCACCGACCGGACAAGACGCGCTGATCGCCGGAGCCGCTTGTTCAATGCGTAGAATCCATCGCGGTTTTGTGACGTAACCCCTCGGAATGTCGCGAAATTGGTGTTAAGATTTCAAACCTTTACAGTCTTGATTGCGGAGAAAAACACGTGGCGCTGGAACGCACCTTGTCCATCATCAAGCCCGATGCGGTGGCGAAAAACATCATCGGCAAGATTTATTCGCGCTTTGAAACGAATGATTTGACGATCGTCGCCGCGAAAATGAAACATCTGTCGCGCGCCGAAGCGGAAGGTTTCTACGCGGTACATCGCGAACGTCCGTTCTTCAAGCCGCTCGTCGAATTCATGATCTCCGGTCCGGTGATGATCCAGGTGCTTGAAGGCGAGGACGCGATCGCGAAGAACCGCGACCTTATGGGCGCGACCGATCCGAAGAAGGCGGCGCCGGGCACGATTCGCGCCGACTTCGCGCAGTCGATCGACGCGAACGCCGTGCACGGCTCCGATGCGCCGGAAACCGCAAAAGTGGAAATTGCATACTTTTTCAGCGGCGTGGAAATACGCGGGTGCTGATTTCGAGTACTCATGCAAATGATTGAACATCCTGTCCAGCATTTGCTCGCCGCGTCCGGCCCAGGCCCGGACGCGACTCTGCCGCCGCGCCCGGACGCGGCCGCGCGTGAGCCCTCCCTGGCACGCAATTCTTCCGCTAGCTCCGCGCGAGTCAACTTGCTCGAGTACGACCGCCAGGGGCTGCGCGACCTGTTCGCGCAGCTTGACGAGAAGCCGTATCGCGCCGAGCAGGTGATGAAGTGGATCTACCACCGCCACGCCACCGATTTCGCGCAGATGACGGATGTCGGCAAGCGCTTGCGCAGCAAGCTCGAAGCGGTCGCCGAAATCGTCCCGCCGAAAACGCTGTTCGAGAAGCAGGCCGCAGATGCGACGTACAAGTGGCTGCTCGGCATGGACGGCGGCAACGCGGTCGAAACCGTTTTCATCCCGGAATCGGGGCGTGGCACGTTGTGCGTGTCGTCGCAGATCGGCTGCGGGTTGAACTGCCGCTTCTGTTCGACCGGCACGCAGGGCTTCAACCGCAATCTTTCGTCGGCGGAAATCATCGGCCAAGTGTTCGTCGCCGCGAAGCACCTCGGCAACGTGCCGCATCAGCAGCGCAAGCTCACCAATGTGGTGATGATGGGCATGGGCGAACCGTTGCTGAATTTCGACAATGTCGTGCGCGCAATGAGCGTGATGCGCGACGATCTCGGATTCGGTCTCGCCAACAAGCGCGTGACGCTGTCCACCGCGGGGCTGGTGCCGATGATCGACAAGCTTGGCGAAGTCGCCGACGTGTCGCTCGCCGTTTCGCTGCACGCACCGAACGACGAACTGCGCACGCAGATCGTGCCGCTCAACAAAAAATATCCGATCGCGGAGCTGCTCGGCGCCTGCCAGCGCTTCGCCGCGCGGCGTCCGCGTACGACGATCACATTCGAATACACCATGCTCAAGGGCGTCAACGACAAGCCTGAACATGCGCGCCAGCTCGTCAAGCTGATGCGGCAGGTGCCCGGCAAGGTGAACCTGATTCCGTTCAACACCTTCGCCGGCACGCAGTTCGAGCGTTCCGACAAAACGACCATCCGCGGCTTCCAAAAAACCCTGCTCGACGCCGGCGTGCTGACCATGGTGCGGCGCACACGCGGCGACGACATCGACGCCGCCTGCGGCCAGTTGAAGGGGCAGGTACTGGATCGCACGCGGCGGCAGGCGGAATTCCGCCGCCGCATCGAAGAAGGAGCGCGTCATGCGGCATGAGGTTTTGCGCGGCGTTTGCCTGGCGGCGTTTTGCGTCTTCCTGACCGCCTGCCAATCGAACGGCGGCGTGCGCGTCAGAGACAGCAAGGCCGAAAAGCGCCAGGATGCCGCGCAGATCCGCGTCGAACTCGGCCAGCGTTACATGCAGCAGGGAAAATTGGAGCTGGCACTGGAAAACCTGCAAAAGGCGCTGCAGTACGACGACAACTACGCCGACGCGCATACCGTGATCGCCGTGCTCTACGAACGCATCGGCAATGTCGAGGAAGCCGGCAAGCACTACAAGCGCGCGGTCGAATTGGCACCGAAATCCGGCGACACCAACAACAATTACGGTCAGTTCCTGTGCGCCGAGGGCCGCTACGACGAAGCGCAAAAATACTACGCGCAGGCGATGCGCGATCCATTCTACAAGACGCCTGCCGTGCTCTACGCGAACGCCGGCGTATGCCTGGTCGATCATGGCGGAGGGCTGCGCCTGGACGATGCCCAGCTCGATTTCCGCCGCGCCCTGGAAGTGGATCCGAACAACGCGCTGGCGCTTTACTACCTGGCCAAGCTGCTTTACCTCAAGAACGATTTTTTCCACGCTCGCGCCTTTATCCAGCGCTTCGATGCGCTCGGACATCCGGACCCGTCGGCACTGCTGCTGGCGCGCAACATCGAAGTGAAACTCGGTCACGCCGATGCAGCGCGCAGTTACGCCGAGCGTCTGCGCAAGGATTTTCCGGATTCGGAACAAACCCATTCACTCGACGCCGTCGCGCCCAAGTCGCCATAGCCCCATGAGCAAGCGCAAACGCAAGAACAAATTCCGGCTCCAGCCGCATCCGGCACAACATGCCGCTACGGATCAGCAGACGCAGCTGCCGCTGGTTGCGGCCGATGCAGCGGAATCGGGGATGATGCCAGTGCACGGCGTCGCCGAAGAACCCGCGACAGCGATCCTTGCCGAACCCGGGTTGCCGCTCGTCGCCGAACCCGCGCCGCCGCTCGTCGCCGAACCCGCGCCGCCGCCGCAGATGCGTCTGGTCGCGCCTGCGGTTGCGCTCGATGCGTCGCTCGGCCAGCGCCTGCGCGCGGCCCGCGAAGCGCGTGGCCTGAGCTGCGAAGACGCCGCCCACGCGATCAAATTGCCGGCTACCGTATTGAAGGCGCTCGAGGCCGAACAGTTCGAGCGCATCGGGCACGCCGTGTTTTTGCGCGGATATCTGAGCAAGTACCTGCAGCTGCTGGATCTGCCCCAGGTGCTTGCCGAACGCGTCGTCCGGGAGCGTGCCGAACCGCCGCCATTGACCACCAACGGCACGGTTTCGCATCCGCGGTATCTGTACGAACGCTATTCCGGTTCGGCGCTTTACCTGATCCTGACTGGCGTGATCGTCGTCCCGGCCGTGCTGCTCGCTCTGCATGTGGGCTTCGACCAGAATCTGGCTCGCATCGCGCCGTTGGACGCGCCGCCACCTGCCGTCGTCAACCCGACCTCCGAACCACGCCACGCGGCACCGGCCGTCGCGGCTGTCGTTTCCCGACCCGCGTCAGCAGGATCGGCGGCGCCCGTAGCGGTGAAGCCCGAGGAAGCCCCGCTCGTTGCATCGATGACGCTGTTCCCCGCGGCCGCCGAGAGCAAGCCTGCCGCCGCTTCGCCTCCCGCTGTTGCACCGGTGAATCGGTTGCATCTGAGTCTGACTCAGTCAAGCTGGGTGGAAGTCGTGGATGCCGATGGCAAGAAGCTGGAGTACGGATTGTTGCCGGCCGGCAGCGAACGCGACTACGTCAGCGACAAGGCGGTGGACATTCGTATCGGCAATGCCGACGGAGCGGCTCTGTCCATCGACGGCAAGCCGCAGGACCTGGCGTCGTTTCGGCATGCGAATGTCGCGCACCTGAAGATTGCCGATGGCATGGTCGGCACGGGGCATAACGCCGGCTGACCGTCCTAACGTGCGTTAAACGCACCCGGCCGCGCTTCCTGTTACCCTACGCACCCTCGCGCGCGGCCGCGGCGCTGCGCGCGAATTCATCCTACTTTTTTCGGATACCGCTAATGGCTTTTGACGTACTGGACGAACACGAACAAGGCGAGTTGGTGCAAAAGTGGCTGCGCGAAAACGCGCTGTCCATCCTTATCGGCGTCGGTCTCGGATTAGTGCTGATCTTCGGCTGGCAACAGTGGCGCAGCCACCGCAACGCGCACCGGCTGGACGCGGCCACGCAGTACCAGGTGTTCAGCGACGATCTGGCGAAAAAGGACAGTGACGGCGCGAAGGCCATTGCCGCCAAACTGCAATCGGACTATGCGGACACACCCTACGCCGTCCTCGCCGCCATGCGCCTGGCCAGCGACGCCGCCGCGCGCGGCGACAGCGCGGCCGCCAACAAGGCATTGCAGGATGCCTACGAACACGCCGGCATCGGCGCGCTGAAGACGCTGGCCGGATTGAATCTGGCGCGTTCGCAGATCGCGCAGAAGAAAGCGCGCGACGCGCTGACCCTGCTCGACAAGCTGCCTGAGGACGGCTACGCCGCGTTGCGCGACGAACTGCGTGGCGACGCGCTGGCCGCACTCGGACGCGGCGCCGACGCGCGCAAAGCCTACACCGACGCGCTGACCCATCTCGACGCGAACGCCGCCAATCGCGCCTTCGTGCAGATGAAACTCGACAACCTTCCCGGTGCGGAGAAGAAAAGCTCATGAAGCGCATTGCGATCCTGTTGTCGCTGGTCGTCGCCATGAGCGGCTGTGCCACCATCAAAGGCTGGTTCAACAACGCCAAGAAGGAAAATATCCAGCCGCCCACGCCGCTGGCGGAGTTCACGCCCACGCTGACCGTGCAGAAAGTGTGGGATACGCATCCCACCAGCGGTGCCGGCGAGAGCGGTGCGCGTGTCGCGCCCGTCTACGCCGACGGCAAGCTGTTCGTGGCCGGCGTCGACGGCGACGTCGCCGCGCTGGATGCCGGATCCGGGCGCACGATCTGGAACAGGCGCTTCGGTCAGCGCCACGGCTTCATCCTGCACCATGGCCAGAATTCCGTACGCTGGGCCGGCGGCCCGGCGGTCGATGGCGGACTGCTCGTGGTCGGTGGATTGGAAGGCGAAGTGCAGGCGCTGGATGCCGCCACCGGTGCCGACCGCTGGCATGCGCAGGTGTCCTCGGAAGTGATCGCCGCGCCGGCAATCGCCGACGGCATTGTCGTGGTACGCACCGACGATGGCCGTCTGTTCGGTCTGAAAGCCGCAGACGGTTCGCGGCGCTGGGTCTACGATAGATCCACCGTGCCGGCGCTGAGCCTGCGCGGCAATGCGGCACCGCGCATCGTCGACGGCGTCGTCTACGCGGGCGAGGACAACGGCAAGCTCGTCGCCCTGCGTCTGCGCGACGGCAATGTCATGTGGGAACAGACATTGTCGCCGGGTGAAGGACGCACTGAACTGGCGCGTCTGCAGGACCTCGATGGCGGCATTGCGGTGGCGGATGGCGTCGTCTACGCCGCAGGCTACCAGGGCATGACCGCGGCATTGATCGCCGACTCCGGACGCCCGCTGTGGACGCATCCCTTGTCCAGCTACACCGGCGTCGCGCTCGCCGCGACCCGGATCTACGTGATCGATGCCGATTCGGAAGTGTGGGCGCTCGACTTGCGCACAGGCGCGTCGGATTGGAAGCAGGCTGACCTGAAGTACCGCTGGCTGGGCGAAGCCAGCACGATGGGCAATGCCGTTGTCATGGGCGACATGGAAGGCTGGGTGCATTGGCTGTCCGCCAGCGACGGCAAGTTCGCCGCGCGCGTGCGTCTGTCCAAGCATCCAATCCAGGCCGCGCCGCTGGTCGTCGGCGACACCGCCTATATCGAGGACGTGGACGGCGTGGTCGGGGCGTACCGCGTCGGCAAGTAGTCTTTCCCTTCTCCCGCTGGCGGGAGAAGGTGGCCCGAAGGGCCGGATGGTGGTGGTGCCACACAGACGCGCCACCCACACCCGAACCTGCGGCGCGGCCTCTCCCGCCAGCGGGAGAGGCGACAGTTGGGAATTTCGTCGCGCATGCTTCCTGTCATCGCCCTGGTTGGGCGTCCTAATGTTGGAAAGTCCACACTGTTCAACGTGCTCACGCGCACGCGCGACGCGCTCGTGCACGATCTGCCCGGTCTCACGCGCGACCGTCAGTACGGAGTGTGCCGGCTTGGGCCGCGCGAGTTCGTGGTCGTCGACACCGGCGGCCTCACCGGTGAACGCGAGGGCATCGGCGCACTTACCACGCGCCAGGCGCAGTTCGCCGTAGCCGAAGCGGACCGCGTCGTGTTCGTGGTCGATGCGCGCGACGGCCTCATGCCTGCGGACCGCAGCATCCTCGACACCTTGCGCCGCAGCGGCAAGCCGGTGCTGTTAGCCATCAACAAGACCGACGGCCTCGACGAATCATCCGCGCTCGCGGAATTTTCGCAATTCGGACTCGACATATCCTTGCCGCTGGCCGCCTCGCATGGTCGCGGCGTGCCGGCACTCGTCGAGATGATCATTGCCGGATTGCCGGCCGCAGATCCGGATGCGTCTGCCGAGAAAGGCGCGAACGATGGCGTGCGGGTAGCCATTGTCGGCCGGCCCAATGTGGGCAAATCCACCCTCGTCAACCGCCTGCTCGGCGAGGAACGCCTGGTCGTTTCGGATGTAGCGGGGACGACGCGCGATGCGATCCGCGTCGTGCTGGAGCGCGACGGCAAGCGCTACACGCTCATCGACACGGCCGGTGTGCGCCGGCGCGCACGCGTCGAGGAAGCGATCGAGAAATTCAGCGTCATCAAGACACTGCAATCCATTGCCGCGGCAAATGTTGCAGTGGTGTTGCTGGATGCGCACGAAGGCGTGTCCGAGCAGGATGCGACCTTGATCGGCCATGTGCTCGACGAAGGTCGCGCATTGATAATCGCGGTCAACAAGTGGGATGGTCTTTCGACGTACGAGCGCGAGCAGTGCCGTTCCTCGCTTGAGCGCAAGCTGGATTTCGTCGGCTTCGCGCGCGTGGTGACGATTTCCGCATTGCACGGCAGCGGCATCGCCGAACTGATGAAGGCGATCGACCGCGCACATGCGTCGGCGACGCGCGAATTCGGCACGGCCGAACTCACCCGCGCGCTGGAGAAAGCCTACGCGAGCTACCAGCCGCCGCTGGTGCGCGGACATGCGCCGAAGCTGCGCTTTGCCCATCCCGGCGGAACCAATCCGCCGACCATTGTCATTCATGGTAGCCGCACACGGCATGTTGCCGAGGCGTACCGGCGTTATCTGGAGAATTTTTTCCGCAAGCGTTTCAAGCTCGAAGGCACGCCGGTGCGCATCGAATTCCGCGAGAGCGAGAATCCGTTCGCCGGGCGCAAAAACGTGCTGAACGAACGTCAGCTGCGGAAGCGCAAACGTCTGGTGCGCAACGCCAAGAAGCGCTGAACCATGGGCGCCTTCGATCCGGCCGCAATCACCGCCGCGATCCTGGCCGGCGGGGAAGGGCGCCGCGTCGGCGGCGCGGACAAGGGATTGCTGCTGCTCGATGGCAGCCCGCTCATCGCGCATGTGCAAACCGCCCTGTGCGGACAGGCGGGCACCATCGTGATCTGCGCCAATCGCAACGCCGATCGCTACGCGCGATTCGCGCCTGTCGTAACGGACGCGGCACCGGATTTTCGCGGTCCGCTGGCCGGAATCGCCGCTGCGCTGCGCGCGTGTGACAACGAGTGGTTACTGACGGTTCCGGTGGATTGCCCGCGCCTACCGCCCGATTTTGCGCGGCGTCTGCATGCGGCCGCGAATGGCCACGCGGCGGTCGCATACGACGGTCAATGCCGCCAGCCACTGTTCGCCATCTATTCTCGCGACCTTTCCGATTCGGCCGCGGCGGCGCTCGCCCGCTCCGTTTCGGTCTGGGGCTGGCAGGACGAAATCGGCGCGCGCATTGTCGATTTTTCCGATGCACCCCAAATCCTGGCCAATCTGAATACACACGAAGATTTCGAGAATTGGGAGCAGGTCAGTCATGGCTGAGGAAGACGATATTTTCCCGACCGGCCTCGGCGTCGAGGAAGCGCGCGCGCACATCGTGGCTATCGCGGGGGCACGAAAACTGTCCACGGAAACCGTTGCGCTGGCTGCGGCGGCCGGCCGAGTCCTGGCAAACGATGTGGTGGCGGCGTTCGACGTGCCCGGCTTCGCCAATTCGGCGATGGATGGTTTCGCGCTGCGCGCGGCCGATTTGCCGCAGGTGGGCGAAAAACCCCTTGTCCTGATCGGCGAAGTCTTCGCCGGCGGGCACGCCGTTGCGAAAGTGGAAAAGGACACCTGCGTGCGCATCACAACCGGCGCGCCGATTCCGCTCGGCGCCGATAGCGTGGTGATGAAGGAAAACACGCGCATCGAGGACGGTCGCGTCATTGTAATCGGCGGCGCCAGACATGGCGCGAACATACGTGTTGCGGGCGAGGATTATCGTGCGGGCGAAACGGCGCTCACGCGCGGGCGGCGACTGGGTCCGGCGCAACTGGGCGTGCTGGCCTGCTTCGGCATGGCGGATGTTAGCGTGGTGCGAAGTCCGCGCGCGGTGCTGCTGACCACGGGCGACGAACTGGTCGCACCGGGCGAGCCACTCGGTTTTGGACAGATTCACGACAGCAATCGTTACGGCCTCGGCGGCCTGCTCGAATCCCTGGGAGTGGAACTGATCCATCGCGAACGCGTGCGCGACGACCCGGTCGCGCTGCGCAATGTTTTGCTGCGCGCCGCCGGCGACGCGGACCTGATCGTCAGTAGTGGTGGCGTCTCGGCGGGCGAGGCGGATTTCCTGCCGCGTCTGGTCGCCGAAATCGGCAGAGTCCATTTCTGGAAGGTGCGGATCAAGCCGGGCATGCCGTTCCTGTTCGGCCAGATCGGACACGCGTTGCTGTTCGCCTTGCCGGGAAATCCGGTATCCGGCTTCGCCACCTGCATGACGCTGTTGCGACCGGCACTCGCCGCGATGGCCGATGTCGAGCCGGCGCCCACGACATTGCGTGCCCGTCTGCGCAGCGGCATCGACAAACGCCACACGCGCGCGGAGTTCCAGCGTGCCAAACTGGAATGCGATGCGCAGGCCGTGCTGTGGGCCACACCGCATGCGAAGCAGGGTTCCGGCATGTTGCGCGGCGTCGCCGAGGCGGATGCGCTGATCGTGCTGCCGGAAGGCGAGCGCTCCTTTGCGGTCGGCGAGCTGGTGGATGTGCTACCGCTTCCCGGCTGGCCCGAATAGCCCGCGTATAATCCGCACATGTTCGCGAACAACGGCATCGAGTGCATTGCGCCAACGGAGGCACTGCGGCGTCAGCAAGGCGGGGCGATCCTGATCGACGTGCGCGAAGACGACGAACGCGCCTCCGGCAAACCGGCCGGCGCCATCGGCGTGCCGCTGGGCGAACTCGCCGAACGCATACAGGCCATCGTTCCGGATCGCGCAACGGTCATTGCGCTCAGTTGCGCACATGGACAGCGCTCGCTGTATGCCGCGGCTCTGCTTCAACAGCTCGGTTACGAGCGGCTCGCCTCCGTCGACGGCGGCTTCGTGCGCTGGGCAGCGGAAGGCCTGCCGGTGGAGCGCGGCGCACTGGACACGGATGTGGCCGAGCGCTACTCGCGTCATCTGCTGCTGCCCGAAGTCGGTGTCGCCGGCCAGCAACGTCTGCTGCAAGCGCGCGTCGCCCTGGTCGGCGCCGGCGGACTGGGCTCACCGGCAGGTCTTTATCTGGCTGCAGCCGGCGTCGGCAGATTGACGTTGATCGATGATGACAAAGTGGAAAAATCCAACTTGCAGCGTCAGGTGCTGCATACGGATGCACGCGTGGGCATGCCCAAGACGGAATCCGCGCGCATCGCACTGAACGCCCTGAATCCAGGCGTGCGCATTGAAACGCGCAGCGAGCGTCTGCTTGCG
>JAJXWU010000221.1 GCA_021781425.1 Pseudomonadota bacterium | reverse complement strand
CCGCCGGTGCCTCGCCGGTACCGGGCAGCGAAATGCCGATGTCGGCATGGCGCGACTCGCCCGGTCCGTTGACCACACAGCCCATCACGGCCAGCGTGAGATTCTCCACGCCGTCGTATTTGACGCGCCATTCCGGCATCTTGGCGCGGACATGGTCCTGGACGGCCTTGGCCAGCTCCTGGAACAGCGTGCTGGTCGTGCGCCCGCAGCCGGGGCAGGCGGTCACCAGAGGCGTGAAGGCGCGCAGGCCCATCGTCTGCAACAGTTCCTGCGCCACAATCACTTCGCGCGTGCGCGATTCGCCCGGCTCGGGCGTCAGCGAAATGCGGATGGTGTCGCCGATGCCTTCCTGCAGCAGCACGGACAGCGCCGCGGCCGAGGCGACGATGCCCTTGCTGCCCATGCCCGCCTCGGTCAACCCGAGGTGCAGCGCGTAATCGCAGCGAGTGGCAAGGTCACGGTAAACCGCGATCAGTTCCTGCACACCAGAAACCTTGCAAGACAACAAGATACGATCTGAAGTTAATCCAAGTTCTTCTGCGCGTGCCGCCGAATCCAGGGCCGAGCGGATCAGCGCTTCGCGGGCGACCCTGGCCGCGTCCCAGGGATCGGTCCGCGCGTGGTTGTCATCCATCAGCGCCGCAAGCAACGCCTGATCGAGCGAACCCCAATTTGCGCCGATGCGCACCGGTTTTTCGTACTTCAGCGCGAAGTCGACGATCGTCGAAAACTGGGTATCGCGTTTTTTGCCGAAACCGACATTGCCCGGATTGATGCGGTACTTGGCCAATGCACGCGCACACGCCGGTTCGGCGGCGAGCAACTGGTGGCCGTTGTAATGGAAATCGCCAATCAGCGGCACACCGACGCCCATCATGTCCAGGCGATCGCGAATGTGGGGCACGGCGGCGGCGGCTTCCGGCGTGTTCACCGTGATGCGCACGAGCTCCGATCCGACGCGCGCCAATTCCGCGACTTGTCTGGCGGTCGCAGCCGCGTCGGCCGTGTCGGTATTGGTCATCGATTGCACGACGATCGGCGCATCGCCGCCGACGCGCACGGACCCGACGTTCACACACACACTGCGCCGGCGCGGCCGCACCGACGCAATTTGATCTTCGCAGTTCATCGCCACAGCAACACCAACCGGATGCGTGCAGTTGACCCGTTCGCCGCGCGGCCGTCAAGCGCCTTCGCCGCGTACGGAGTCCGCAATTCGAGGGTCGTCGTTTGCCGCCTGTGGTGCGGCGGCGCCGGCATCGCCATCCGCCGTTGCGCGCATTTCGATGCGGAAATATCCGCCGCCGTTGTCGCTGGCGCGCAAGCCGCGCAAGGTTTCGATGGCGGGCTCCACCGGCCAGCTGAACGGATCGCCGGGCCGGGTCAATTCGATTTCGGTGGCATCGCGATCGAACAACGCCGGCACCACGACGGTCGGCGTCGCGCCGGCGCCATGCATGTCTTCCAGCGCGACCGCGCGCATCGCAGCGCGCGGCATGCCCTGCGCGTCGTAGCTGCGCACGGCCGCCGGCTGGGCGCGCCGTGCCAGCAATTCCACGCCGGCTTGCATGCCGCCTGCCTCGATGCGCAGCCAGCGGATCGCACCAACCATCCAGTCGCGTGATTCGTCGTCATCCGCCTGGGCGGCCAGTCCGACCAGTTCACCGACCTTCATGCGCATGCCATCGGCCTTTTCCCATTGCAGCCGGTAGCCCCCCAGACTTTGATCGAGCACGCGTGCCGGCAAGTACCGGATCCGCGCGACAGTGCTGCCGGTATTCGTCCAGGTCGCGGCGCGATCGCCCTCGTGCAAGGTGATGGCGACGCCGCGCGTCTTGACCAGGAAACCTTCGAAATCCACATTCCCGGCCAGCACGTAATGCAAATCATGCAGGCCAATGGCCGTATCGAGCATATGCCCGGCCGGCAGACGCGAATGGCTGCGTTCGCCGCCACTCTGAAAGGCCTGCGCAAGACGCACGACGAAATCCGTCGCCACCGTGACCGTCGCACCACGGACGCCGAACTCCGTGGTGGGCGCGCCCGGCGGTAACAGCGCGACATGCCCCTCGAGAAATCGCAAAAGACCGCTGATTTCCAACGCCCAGCAATCCACGTCCGGCTCCTCGCGCTCTTCCGGCAGATAACCCGGACCGCGATCGACGTCCGTGCGTATGGCGATCGCACCGACCGGCGCGCGTCCTTCACGCAATTCGCCATGTGTCGACCACATCCGGGTCAGCGCGCAGATGTCGCCATTTTCACGCTGCGTGAAGCGGTACGGATTGGAAAGCGCGAACAACAGGGAATGGATATAGGCCAGGCGTACGTTCGTGGCGCCCCCACGCGAATCGGGCACCGGTTTTTCATCGGCCCCGACCGCAGCGGCGAATCCGAACAGGTCGTGCAGATTCTGCCACGCACCCGGCGGCGGCGCGTGGTAGCGCAGATAACCCTGATACAGACTTCCGCCACGATGCTGGATGGCGCGGGTCAGCGCCAAGGCGACGGACTTCCCACGCAGGAACGGCACGGCGCCGGCCGGTGCGCACAGGTCGTAAATCGCCGCGCAATAACCGAGCGTCAATTCGTGCTCGAAATCCTGAGCCAGTTGCCCGAGCTGCTGCTTTTGCGGCGGCAGCGGAAAACTGTCGCCCAACACCTGCTTGACAAGCACGGCGACGATGTTGCCGACGGGCTGGCGCAGTATTTCCAGCGCGTCGATGCGCTGCTGCGGATCGATGCGCAGCTGGTTGGTCTCGCGCAGCGCTGAAATCAGCAACCGTGCGGTCGCTCCGGGATTCGCCAATGGCAGCTGCGCCAGCCACTTGCGCAGGGACTTGGCGTCGCTCGCGAACGAGTTGCGGCGCGGAACGTGCCGTTCCGGCAGCCCGTTCGCCAACCGCTCGAACAACGCACTCATTGCCAGCCCCTGTCCATCGCGGCCGCAAGTATACTCCCGAACGCGCGCCGCGGCCGATCAGACGCCGCGCAAGGCCCGCGCCAGCATGCGCCGCAGAAGGCGTTCGGAGAAGCCGCGCGGCTGCGCCAGACTCATGCGCTCGAACAAGGCGGCATCCTGCGTCCGCGGCTTTCCCGCGAGCAATGCGCCGGCGGCAAAGCCGGCCAGGCGCGGCTTGCTCGCGGCCAAGGCCTGCAACTTCTGCAGCGCGGGCAGCAGACGCAATTCGGTGTCGTCGAAGTCGCTTCCAAACGGGAAACGCGGGAAGCGCTCGCGGTGCGGCGCGAGTGCCGCGGCGAGCCGTGCTGGCGTGTTTTGGCGCCATGCGGCGGGAACGACAAAATCCCGGTGCAGCTTGCCCGCCGCCTTGGCCTGCGCAACCAACGCGTCGACAAAGCGCGCATCGGCAAGGCCGAGCATCGCCGTGATGCAATCCTCATCGGATTTGCCGCGCAGGTCGGCAATGCCGTATTCGGTCACGAATATGTCGCGCAGATGGCGCGGGATTGTGGTCTGACCGTAATTCCACAGGACGTTCGAACGCACGCGACCAGCGCTCGTGCGGGTGCTGCGCAACATCAGGATCGAGCGCCCATCCGCAAGTGCGTGCGCCATCGCCACGAAGTTGTATTGTCCGCCGACACCGCTGACGACCTGCCCGTTTTCCAGCGTATCGGACACTGCCGCGCCCAGCAGAGTCGCCATCATGCAGGAATTGAAAAAGCGCGCGCCGCGGCGCTGCAGCGCGTCGAGCGTTTCGCGTCCGCCATATAGTTGATTGATGTCGGATACGCGCGTCATCGACAGGCCGTCGAAGTCCGGACCTTTCAATCCGCGCAGCCAGTCGTAGAATTCCTTGGAACCGAGGTAAAACGCGCCGCGCAAATAGCGCCCGTCGCCGCGTGCGGCGACGCCCGGATCACGGCCCGCCGCCAGCGCCTTTTCGACCTCGAGGTCGTCGAACACGCGGCGCGAAAGGATGCCCGCGCGTGCCAGGTGCATGAATCCGTCCATGACCATCTCGCTGGCGCCGTACAGGCCGTGAACCAGCGGATCCATGCCGCCGCAACGCGCCGAGAGGTTTGCGTCGACGTTGCCGAGCGCGTCAAGTGCGGCGCGATAGTCCGCATTGTGCCGGTGCCGCAGCAACAAACCGTGGACCAGCGCATCGGACAACGCGCCGATGCCGATCTGCAGCGTGCCGCCATCGCGCACGAGCGTGCTGGCATGCAATCCGAGCGCATATTCGGCGACATCGACCGGCGAGCGCGGCAGCGCGAACAGTGTCTGCGCCGAGGCCGGATCATCGAGAACGATATCAAAGAACGATTCGTCGACGAGCGCTTCGCTGCCGACGAACGGCAAGTCCGGATGGATCACGCCCACCATCAGCGGCCGCGGCGCGCCGATCGCGGTCATGCGGTCGAACAGGTCGGTGGTCGTATCGGGATTGCAGGCGAGACTGTATTGCCGCGCTGCGCCATGACCGCGCACCGCGATGATCTGCGTGACGACATTGATGCCGACGCCGGCCAGATCGCGCGCCGCGTGCGTGTAGTTCAGGCTCGCGTAGTCGCGCTGCGACTGTGCCACGCCGAGCATCGCGCCGGACTGCAGATAGAACTCGTGCACGCGGATATTCGCCGGCAGCGCGTTGGCGTGTTGCGCCGCGACCCAGGCAAGATCCGGGTAATCCTTGCCGAAATGTCGATCAAGGAACGGCCCGAGGAAACGCCGCTCCAAGTCGCTCTTCGCTTTCGGTCGCGCCAGCGACAGCGCCGTATAGATGTCGAGTTTCAGCTCCGGATCGCGCACGGCCACTGCGTAAATCGCGTTGAGCAACGCATTCGGCTTGCCCAGGCCCAGCGGCGCGGCGAGTTTGAGCGCACCGCCCGCGTGGGCGAGGATGCGCGCGCAACACGCCTGCGTATCGGTGAAGAAATCCGTCATCGCGGCATCATCGCAGATTGCGCGCCAGCCCGGCACATTCGGTATCATCGCCGCAGGGAGGAAATCGTGGCCGAACGCTTCAAGATCGCCATCGTCGGATCCGGGCCGGGCGGGCTGTCCGCCGCCGCGCGCGCGGCCGAGCGCGGCGAATCGCATGTGCTGCTGGAAGCCGAGTCACATCTGTCGAATACGATCTTCCGCTACCAGAAGGGCAAGTTCGTGATGGACGAGCCCGGAATACTGCCGTTGCGCGCGCCCGTACCGTTCAAGGCGGGTTCGCGCGAAGCCATCCTCGAAGGCTGGGACGAAGCGGCCAAGCGCCTGAAGGTCAACGTGCGCCACAAGCACGAAGTCAGCGCGATCAAGCAGGCGTCCGGCGGCGGCTTCGAATTGAAATGCGGCAACGGCCAGACCATCACCGCGGATTTCGTGGTGATGGGCATCGGCCTGCAGGGCAACATCCGCAAGCTCGGCTGCCCCGGCGAGGATCTGCCCTGCGTGCAGTACCAACTCGATGATCCGGACGAATACGCCGGCGAGACCATCGTCGTGGTCGGTGCCGGTGACGCGGCGATCGAGAACGCGGTGGCGCTGGCGCGCCAGAACAACGTCGTCATCGTCAACCGCAAGGACGAATTCGCGCGCGCCAAGAAAGGCAACGAGCAGGCCATCCTCAAGGCGATCGAGGACGGCCGCATCGAGTGCTACTACAACTCCGCGCCCGAGCGCGTGGATGCGCTCAGCGTCGGCCGCAAGAAAGGCCGCATGATCCTCAACACCGCCAACGGCAAGGCGCAAATCCTCATTGACCGCGTGATCGCGCGTCTGGGTGCGACCGCGCCGCGCGCCTTCGTCGAAGGCTGCGGGGTAACGTTCCCGAGCAAGGATCCGGCCGCCGTACCGGCAATAAGCGCGCAGTACGAATCCAACGTAAAGGGCCTGTACATCGTCGGCGCGCTCGGCGGTTATCCGTTGATCAAGCAGGCAATGAACCAGGGCTACGAGGTGATCGAGTACATCCTCGGTCACAAGGTGGAGCCGGCCGACGAACCGTTGCTCAAGGCCAGGTTCGCGAAGATGCCGGGCTTCCGCACGGTCGACGAGGCGCTGGCGCGCATCCAGAAGAACGTGCGCCTGCTCGCCGCAATCACGCCGCTGCAACTGCGCGAGTTCATGCTCGACTCGGACATCCGCACGCCCACGCCCGGCGAGACGATCTTCTCGCGCAACGATTACACGAATACCTTTTTCAGCATCGTCGAGGGCGAGGTACAGGTTGTCGTCGACGAGGCTGCGAACAAGCGCATCGCGCTGCGCCGCGGCGAGTTCTTCGGCGAGATGAGCCTGATTTCCGGCCGCCGGCGCTCGGCGACGGTGCTGGCCGGCGCGAATTGCGTGCTGATCGAGACGCCGCGGCGTTCGATGAACCGGCTGATCGCCTCGGTGGAGGCGATCAAGCGCGCCATCGACGAGGTGTTCATCCTGCGTGCGCTGCAATCGCGCTTCGCGCCGGAAGCGTCCGCCGACCAGCTCGCCGACGTGGTCGCGGCGGCGCGGCTGGAGCGCTTCAAGGCCGGCGACGTGCTGTTCAACGAGGGCGAGGTCGGCGACAGCCTGCATCTGGTGCGCGTGGGCTCGCTAACCATCTCGCGCAACATCGGCGGCAAGGACGTGGTGTTGAGCTACGTGCCCGCCGGCAACTATGTCGGCGAGATGGCGCTGATGGGCGAGTCGCGGCGCTCGGCGACCGCACGTGCGGCCATCGCCAGCGAGACTGTGCGCCTGGATGGCGAAAGCTTCAAGAAGCTGGTGAACAGGATTCCGGTGCTGCGCCTGCGTCTGCAATCCGAATACCGCCAACGCACGGCGGCGAACCTGGCGATGCAGGCGCTGCCGAGCGGCGGCGACGTCATCTCGTTTCTGCTCGCGCAGGGTGCCGGCGAGGCAACCGACATCCTGCTCATCGACGAATCGCTGTGCGTGCGCTGCGACAATTGCGAGAAGGCCTGCGCCGAAACGCACGGCGGCACCTCGCGCCTGGATCGCGAGGCCGGACCGACCTTCGCCAGCGTGCACGTGCCGACCTCGTGTCGGCACTGCGAGCATCCGCACTGCATGAAGGACTGCCCGCCGGACGCCATCCACCGCGCACCCAACGGCGAGGTGTTCATCGCCGACAACTGCATCGGCTGCGGCAACTGCGAGCGCAACTGCCCGTACGGCGTGATCCACATGGCGTACAAGCCGCCGAAAAAACCGGGACTCATCCAGTGGTTGCTGCTCGGCCACGGCCCAGGCCCAGGAGAGGCGCCGCACGACAGTCACGAGCACGCCGCGGGCGAGATCAAGAAAGCGGTCAAGTGCGACATGTGCAAAGACCTGTCCGGCGGCCCGGCCTGCGTGCGCTCCTGCCCGACGGGCGCGGCGATCCGCATCTCGCCGGAAGAATTCCCGGCCTACGCGCAGTCGCGGCGCTGAGCGAACGCCATGCACGATTCCATCCTCACCTACGCCCGCTCGCGCTATCTGTGGATCGCGTTGGCGCTGTCGGCCGCGTCGCTGATTGCCTACAACCTGTACGATCCCGGCGGCCCGCCGAACGGTGGCACCTGGCTCGGCTACACGCTGGGCACGATCGGCGCGCTGCTCATCGTCTGGCTGATGCTGTTCGGCATGCGCAAGCGTCGCTACAGCAGCAGCACCGGCACGCTGCGCGGCTGGCTTTCCGCGCACATTTACCTTGGCACCTCGCTGATCCTGATCGTGTTGCTGCACGCGGGATTCCAGTTCGGCTGGAACATCCACACCTTCGCCTTCGTGCTGATGCTGGTCGTGATTTTCTCCGGCTTCTTCGGTGTCTACGTCTATCTGCGCTATCCGAACCTGATGACGCGCAACCGCGAGAGCGCCACGCGCGACGCCATGCTCGAGGAAGTCGCCGAGATCGACCAGAACGCGCTCGCCCTGGCCGACGGCATCGATCCGAAGATCCACGCCATCGTGTTGCGCTCGATCCAGAACACGCGCCTGGGCGGCGGCGTATGGACGCAACTGCGCGCGCACGACGGCTCGGACATCGCGCTCGATTCCCTGCACGCCGCCATGGCCGAACGCGACAAGCGCGCGGATATGAAAACGACGGAAATGCCGACCATGTTCGCGATGGTCGATTTCCTCGCCGGCCGCGCCACCGACAAGCAGGGCGAGGCGATGCGCGCGCTGATCGATCTGATCTCGCGCAAGAAAGGTCTTGCCACCAAGGTCGCGCGCGATATCCAGTATCAGGCGATGATGGAAATCTGGCTGTACATTCACGTGCCGCTGTCGTTCGCACTGCTGGCGGCGCTGATCGCGCACATCGTGTCGTCGTTTTTCTATTGGTAGCCGACCTATGCGCTGGCTTATCCGTCGAGTACTGAAGAAAAGCAAGGGCGCCGTCAGCTACGAGGAGGACGTCCACTACGGCGACGTGCTCACGATCGGCCGCGCCGCGGATCAGGCCATCTTCCTGCCCGACCTGCGCGCGGCGCTCAATCACGCGCGCGTCACCCTGCTCGCCAGTGGCCAGTACAAGATCGAATCGCTGATTCTCGCCGGCATCCGCGTCAATGACGCGATCACCTACACCACGACCGCCGGGCCCGGCGTTGTGGTGGCGATCGGCAATACGCGCCTTACCCTGCTCGCCGCGCCGCAGGATTACGATGGTGCGGTGGAGGTCTCCACGCTCGACAAGAGCGAGCAGAAGGCCGAAAGCGCGCAACGCGCCAAACCGACGCGGCTGGTACAGACCGGGCTGAGCAAGCGCCGGCCGTCGTGGATCTTGTTCGCCGGGATTCTTGTGTTCGGACTGATCCTGCCGATGATCGGTCACTTCGTGCCGGGCTTCGGTGAAATGCTGCGTCGCACACCTCTGCTGCCGAGCACGCAAAGCTGGAATCCCGGCACGCTCGACGCCGCGCATCATTTCTTCGCCCGCGACTGCACCCGGTGCCACCAGCACGCTTTCCTCACCGTGCGCGACAAGGCCTGCCTGGCCTGTCATGCGAACACCGCCGCCCATGCCGACCCGATGAAGTTCAACCTGCCGCAACTCGGCAACGCGCAATGCCGCAGTTGCCATCAGGATCATCAGGGATTGCGCGGTCTGATCCGCACCGATCAGCGCCTGTGCTCGAATTGCCACATCGATCTGAAAGCGCGCACGCAGGGCGCCAGCACGTTTGCCGACGTCGGCGACTTCGGCACGAATCATCCGCAGTTCAAGGTGAACCTGCCCGAATGGGACGCGAACGGTAAATTCGCGCCGCAGCGCGTGACCTGGGCGGAAGATCTGAAAGAGAATTCCGGGCTCAAGTTCAACCACGAAAAGCATCTCAAGCCCGAAGGTTTGAACACCCCGAACGGCCACCGCGTGCTGACCTGTGCGACCTGCCATGTGCCCGACGCGGGCGGCGCGAAGATGCGCCCGGTGAATTTCGAAACCATGTGCCATGATTGCCACAAGCTCGGTTTCGACACGCTCGCTCCCGATCGCGAAGTGCCACACGGCAAAGTCGCCGCAGTCGCCTACACGCTAAGCGAGTATTACGCCAAGGTGGCGCTGGAAGGCGGCTATCAGGACGCGCGCTCACCCGACATCGTGCAGCAGCGCCGCCGGCCCGGAGCGCCGCCGCTGTCGCAACAGCAGCAGCAGGAGGCGCTGGCCTGGGCGCGCCAGCGCGCGCGCGAAGCCACCGACAGCCTGTTCACCGGCAAGGCCTGCAGCACCTGCCACAAGGTCACACCGCCACGCACGCCGGACGACACCTGGCACGTGGCGCCGGTGCGCGTGTCCGGCGTGTGGTATGCCGACGCGAAGTTCACACACGCCAAGCACACCACGGTCAAATGCGTGGACTGCCATGCCGGCGCGGCCAAGTCCACGCAGTCCAGCGACCTGCTGATCCCCGGCATTGCCAACTGCCGCACCTGCCACGGCGGGGCGAAGGCGAAGGACAAGGTCGCCACGACCTGCATCGCCTGCCACGACTACCATCAGTCCGCAACACTGAAAATGGGTACTTTGTGACGCCCTCCTTGCGGTATCATCGCGGGACAGGGGAACTGGCGGCGCCGGGACAGCAGTAGCGCCGGCGCGAGGCACCGCGCTTGGGGAGAAGAGCGATGCGCAAGAATCGGATGCTCGGGCTGGTGTTTTCCGCGGCGCTGTTGAGCGCCTGCGGTGGCGGCGGCAACTCGGCCAGTTCCGCAGGCACTGCGCCGCCCCCGCCGCAGCCCACGGCGGATTCCGGCTGCACCGGCGCGTGCGCCAATGCGCAGACATTTCTGGGCATTTCCGATGTGCAGACCATTATCGCCCAGGCCGCGGCCGAGGCGCAGGCGCAGGGCAAGCCGGCGGTGATCGCCGTGGTCGACCGGGTCGGCAACGTGCTTGCGGTTTACCGCATGAACGGCGCGCCGGACACGATGACGATCACGTCGGGTCGCAACGTGGTCGGCGGCCTGGAAGGCCTGGCCGTGCCGAGCGAACTGGCCGCCATCGCCAAGGCCGTCACCGGCGCGTACCTGTCCAGCGAGGGCAACGCCTTTTCCACGCGCACCGCCAGCCAGATCGTGCAGGAGCATTTCAATCCCGGCGTGCTCGGCACGCCGGCCGGCCCGCTGTTCGGGGTGCAGTTCTCGCAACTGCCCTGTTCGGACCTGACCACGCATTTCACCATCGGCACCGGCGCCGGCCCACACAATTCTCCGCTCGGATTGTCCGCCGATCCCGGCGGTTTCCCATTGTATAAAAATGGAACTCCGGTCGGCGGTGTCGGCGTGGCCGCGGACGGCACGTACGGCCTCGATCCGAACGTCATGGACAAGGACCGCAACATCGACGAACTGATTGCGATGGCCGGCACGTATGGCTTCGGCGCGCCCGCCGACCGTCGCGCCGATACGATCACCGCCGGTGGCATCACCCTGCGATTCAGCGACGTCGGTTACAGTGATCTGGCCACGCACCCGCAAAGCGCGCCGCCCTATTCCGCACTGACCGGAGCGCTGATGCAGGTACCGGGCTACTTCGACGGCAGCGCGATCCTCGCCGGCACGGCGTTCGGCCAGATCGCCTCAGGCATTCGTCCGGACGACGCCGACTATCCGGGACTGGACGCCTTCGTGCTCGACGACGGCCATGGCAACAACCGTTATCCGCCGATCGCGGGCACCGATGGCGCAAACGCACTGACCGCACACGAGGTGCAGACGATCGAGCAGCAGGCGCTGACAATCGCCAACCGCGCACGTGCGCAGATCCGCAATCCGCTCGGCAGCCAGGCGCGGGTGACCGTATCCATCGTCGATACCAACGGCGTCGCGTTGGCCGTCGCACGCACGCGCGACGCGCCGGTGTTCGGCATCGACGTGTCGCTGCAGAAAGCGCGCACGGCGGCGTTCAATTCCGGCAGCTACGCGGCCGACGCTCTGCAAGCGCTGGCGCCGGCCAATTATTTCGCCGACAGCATCGATGTTCCCAACAAGAAGGCGGCATTCACGACCGTCGCGCAAAGCCATATCGGCGATTACGTCAGCGCCGTGCGTACCTTCCTCGGCATGCCCGATGCGCTGACCGGCAGCGTCGCCTTCACCGATCGTGCCGGCGGCAACCTGTCGCGGCCATTCTTCCCCGACGGCGTCGATGGCAACCCGAACGGGCCGTTCAGCCATCCCTTCGCGCAATGGAGTCCGTTCCAGGAAGGCTTGCAGCTTGACCTCGTCTACAACGCGATTGCTTTGAATCTGGTCGGCTATCTGCAGGCCGAGGGCTTTGCAATCAGCGCCGACAACGTGCCGGCGGCGACGCAGTACTGCACCGCCAACCCACGCCTGCCGAATGGCATCCAGGTCTTTCCGGGCAGCGTGCCGATTTATCGCGGCAATGTACTGGTCGGCGGACTCGGTGTGTCCGGCGACGGCGTGGACCAGGACGACATGGTCAGTTTCCTCGGTCTGTACAACGCCGGCATCGCCCTCAACGGCACCATCGGTAATGCGCCCAAGGCAATGCGCGCGGACAATCTCGCTCCGCAGGGCGTGCATCTGCGCTACGTGCAATGTCCGCAGGCGCCGTTCCTGGACAGCAACGCCGACAATGTGTGCGACGGGAAATGACATGAACGGACACCTCGAAAAAACTGCTGCGCTCGATAATTTGCGTGCCGGCAGCGCTCGGAATCCTCATTTACCGCCAAGGAAACTCCGGTTCCTGCGCTCCGGCGACACGCAACTTTCCATCGCTCGCCCCGGTTTTTCGAGGTGTCCGAACGCGAACTTGCGCCTTCGCCCAGCCCTCGCCGCCGCCGTGCTTTGCGGCGTTGCCGCGGTTTCCACAAGTCCACAAATTCGTGCGCAGGACGCTGCCGCGGTTCCGCATCTGCTCGAACTGTTCGGCGTGCTGCCGGCGCCGACCTACGATCCGTCGAAATCGGAAATCCCGCGCCGCCGTCCCGGCCATCCCTACGCGCCGCCACCGGAATTCAAGGTCGTCAATCCGAATGGCGTGCCGCCGGCGCCGGTGGATCAGGCCGGCGCGTTCATCCCCGTGCCCGATCGCTGGCGCATCATGGAGACACTGGGTTTCAAGTTTCCCTGGTACGACCCCTACAACCAGAATGTTTACAAGGGCGACAAGCCCATCGACGGCAAGGATCATTTCCTGGTGCTGACCGGAATATCCGATACCTTCATCGAACCGCGCAGCGTACCGACGCCGGTCGCGCCGCAGAACACCGGCAACCCGGGCGAGCTGGGCGTATTCGGCGGCATCAATCAATTGCTGCTGGTGCAGAACTTCATCGCCAGCGTCGACTATTACGAAGGCGATACCACGTTCAAACCGCCCAACCTCGAATACAAGGCGACGCTCGCCTTCAATTACAACCGCATCAACACGCGCGAGGCGCGCGCCGTGAACATCGACCCGCGCCTGGGAACGGATCGCGACGACGGCTTCGTCGGCGTGCAGGAGCTGTGGTTCGACAAGCATCTGCGCGACGTTTCCTCACGCTACGATTTCGACTCGCTGCGCATCGGTATCCAGCCGTTCTCGACCGACTTCCGCGGTTTCCTATTCCAGGATTCGCAGCCCGGCATCCGCCTGTTCGGCAATCGCGACAACAATCGCTGGCAGTACAACATCGCCTACTTCCGGCGCCTGGAAAAGGATTTGAATTCCGGGCTCAACGATGTAACCAAGGCGCCTCGTCACGACGACATCCTCGTCGCCAATTTGTATCGCCAGGACTGGCCGTGGCTGGGCTACACCTCGCAGGCGACGATCGTCTTCAACCACAACGCCGACGGCACGATCTACGACTCCAACGGCTTCATCCAGCGCCCGGCCGCGATCGGCCTGCAATTGCCGCGCAAATACGACGTCACCTACTTCGGCTACAACGGCGACGGTCACATCGGTCGCGTCAACCTCACCGTTTCGGCGTACGGAGTGTTCGGGCACCAGAATCATGGCGTTTTCGTGGAACCGTCCACGAGCATTCGCGCCGGTTTCCTTGCCGCCGAAGCGTCGATGGACTTCGACTGGATTCGCGCGCGCCTGTCCGCGGCCTACGCCAGCGGCGACAAGAATCCCTACGACCGGCGTTCGACCGGCTTCGACGCGATCAACGAGAATCCGATCTTCGCCGGCGCCGACACCAGTTACTGGATCAGCCAGGGTATCCCACTGATCGGCGGCGGCGGTGTGGCGCTCAGCCAGCCCAACGGCATGCTGCCGGATCTGCGCTCATCCAGCGCCCTCGGACAGTCCAACTTCGACAATCCGGGTTTGCGCTTGTTGGGCATCGGTGCGGATTTCGATCTGACACCGCAATCGCGCGTGTCCGGCAACCTCAACGAATTGTGGTTCGATAACACGGCCACGCTGGAAGCGCTGCGCCAGCAGGCGAATATCGGCCGTAACATCGGCACCGATGCGTCGGTAGCGTGGATCTGGCGGCCCTACTTCACCCAGAACGTCATCGTGCGTCTGTCCGGCGCCGCGCTTCTGCCCGGATCCGGCTTCAAAAGTCTGTTCAGCGATCAGCATTCGGTTTATTACTCGGTGCTGGCGAACGTGATCCTGACCTATTGAGGGCCTTGCTATGAAATGGGGTCAGAGTACATTTTGGAAAGCACACACGCTGCTCATGTTGGGACTGGCAGCAAAATGCACTCTGACCCCGTTCCCGGTTCTCGCCAACGAAGAGCAACCGGTCCTGCGCAACTACACCGCCGCGTCGCCGGCGCCATCCTTCCAGACCTGGGAGCAGGCCGATGCGAAATCCGGCGGCTGCGTATCCTGTCACACGAAATCCGACCGCAAGACCATGCATCCGGCAGGCGCAGTCGTGCTTGGCTGCACGGATTGCCACGGCGGCGACGCGGCGATCCATGCGCCGGCGGGTGAGGGTTACGATGCCGACGCGCGACACGACAAGCGCGACTGGTCGGCGGCGTACCAAGCCGCGATGGACAAGGCGCACGTGCTGCCGCGCTATCCCGAGCACTGGAAGACCAGCGCCAAACCCCAGCGCAGTTACACCTGGTGGCTGAAGGAATCGCCCGAGTTCGTGCGCTTCGTCAATCCGGGCGACTTGCGCGCAGCGACGCTCGCCTGCGGCGCCTGCCACCTGCCGGAAATCCAGGCCAACGAAAAAAGCCTGATGGCAAATGCGGCGATGTTCTGGGGCGCCGCCGCGTACAACAACGGCATCCTGCCATACAAGCATTCGCTACTCGGTGAAGCCTACACGCTGGATGGCAAACCGGCGGCGACCGTCAGCCCGGCGGTGCCGGACGGCAAGCCCTGGGCGCACGACATCCTGCCCAAGATCTATCCGATGCCGGCTTGGGAAACTGTGCCGCCGGGCGATATCTTCCGCGTGTTCGAACGCGGCGGCCGCAACATCGGCAGCACGTTTGCGGAGATCGGCCTGCCCGACGAAGCGGGGTTGATCCAGCGCCTCGAAGAACCGGGTCGCCCGGACATCCGACAATCCAATCGCGGTCCCGGCACCGGTTCGCGCGTGGCGATTCCGGTGCTCAACATCACCAAGACGCGTTTGAATGATCCGTTCATCTGGATGCTGGGCACGAACGACAACCCCGGCGATTTCCGCTCGTCCGGCTGCTCGGCCTGCCACGTGGTTTATGCCAACGACCGCGACACCTTCCATTCCGCGATCTACGCCAAGTACGGCAACATGGGCCAGTCGCAGGAAGCCGATCCGACGATCTCGCATGTCGAATCCGGGCACCCGCTCAAGCACGAATTCACGCGCCGCATTCCGACCAGCCAGTGCATGATCTGCCACATGCACCAGCCGAACATGTTCATCAACACCATGCTCGGCTACACGATGTGGGACTATGAGTCCGACGCGCCGTTCATGTGGCCGAAAAAACAAAAGTACCCGACGGCCGAGGAAGCGCGCAAGATTCTCGATCGCAATCCCGAAGAAGCGGCGACCCGCGGTCTGTGGGGCGACCTGAATTTCCTCAAGAACGATTCGCTGCTCAATCCGCAACTGCACGACACCCAGTTCGCCGACTACCATGGCCACGGCTGGAACTTTCGCGCCGTGTTCGCGCGCGACCGCAAGGGCGATCTGCTCGACAAGCACCGCGATATCGTCGCCAACGACGACCCGGACAAGTTCAAGAAGGCCGTGCATCTGCAATCCATCCACGTCGACGTCGGCATGCAATGCGTGGACTGCCATTACAGCCAGGATTCGCACGGCGACGGCTACATCAAGGCCGAAGTGATGGGTGCGGTGGAAATCCAGTGCCAGGATTGCCACGGCACCGTGGATGCGTATCCGACGCTGAAGACATCCGGCCCCGCCGCCGGACCCTACGGCCGCGATCTGCTGCTGATTCGCAATCCGGATGGCAAGAAACGCTTCGAGTGGATCAACGGCAAGCTGATCCAGCGCTCGGCAGTGACGCCGGGCCTGGAATGGACAATGACCCTGCTCAAGGACAGCGCGAATCCGAAGTCGCCGCTCTACGACGCCAAGGCAACCCGGGCGCATACCGTATCCGACGATCCGGACGCGATGAAATGGGGCGCGAACGTGCCCAAGGCGCAGCGCGCGCACAACGAGGACAAGATGTTGTGCTACGCCTGCCACACCTCGTGGACCACCAGTTGCGGCGGCTGTCATCTGCCGATCCAGGCGAACTGGAAGACCGAGCGGCACAAGTACGAAGGTGGCTTCACGCGCAACTACGCCACCTACAACCCGCAGGTGGCGCGCGACGACATGTTCATGCTCGGCATCCATGGCGACGTCAAGGGTCACAAGATCGCGCCGGTGCGCTCCTCCTCGGCTCTGGTGCTGTCGTCGACCAACATCAATCGCGAGAAGATTTACGTGCAACAGCCGCCGATCTCGGCGTCGGGCTACTCCTCGCAGGCGTTTGCGCCGCACTATCCGCACACCGAGCGCAAGACCGAGACCAAGCAATGCGACGACTGCCACCTGTCAAAGGACAACGACAACAACGCGATCATGGCGCAACTGCTGTTGCTCGGCACCAAGTTCATCGACTTCATCGGCTACCACGCCTGGGTCGGCGAAAACGGCGGAATCGGCGCCGTGCAGGTCACCGAATGGAACGAGCCGCAGGCCGTGATTGGCAGCTATCTGCAGAAGTACGCCTATCCGGATTGGTACACGGCGCACGAGGAGCGCGGCCAGAAATTGCAGCACGCCGTCGAACACAAGGCCGGCGACGCGCAATGTCTGCAATTGCGCGGCGAATACCTGTACGTGGCCGAGGGCACAAAGGGCATGCGCGTATATGACGTGGCCAGCGTCGCCAACAAGGGATTTTCGGAAAAGATCGTCACCGCGCCGTTCTCGCCACTCGGCCAGGACACGCACATCGCCAGCAAGGACGCCACCTGTGTCGTGCTCGCCACCACCCAGCCGGTAGCGCCGAACCGCGATGTCGGCGACCTCATGCGCAAGGACAACGAAGAACAGCCGATGGCGCCGATCTACAAGTACGCCTTCATCACCGATGCAGTGGAAGGCCTGATCGCCACCGACATCGAAACCCTGACTGATGGCGAGCCGCGCAACAATTTCCTGAAACGTCAGCTCACCTGGAACGAAAACGGCGTGCTCGATGGCGCGCGCCACCTCGCGATTGCCGGCGATACGTTCTACGTGTCGGCGAACAAGGGTGTGATCGTGCTGGACATGACTGACCCGCTCAAGCCGAAGTATCTGGCGACGATTCCCATCGCCGATCCTCTGGCCGCACAAGTCCAATTCCGTTACCTGTTCGTGACCGCAAAGGACGGCTTCCATGTCGTCGACATCACCCATCCGCATCATCCGCAAGAAATGGAATCGGCCTTCGTGCCATTGCGTCATGCGCACAAACTGCATGTCGCTCGCACTTACGCCTATGTGGCCGATGGCGCTGACGGCCTGGCCATCATCGACGTGACCCGGCCGGAACATCCGTTCGTGTATCAGATGTTCAATGCCGGCGGCAAAATCAACGATGCGCAGGACGTGGTCGTCGGCACCACCAACGCCTCGCTCTTCGCCTACGTGGCCGACGGCAAGAACGGCTTGAAGGTGATCCAGCTCACGAGTCCCGAATCGCAGCCGGATTTCTACGGCTTTTCGCCAGAGCCCAAGCCGCAACTGATCGCATGGTATCCGACCAGCCATCCGGCGTTATCGCTATCGCGCGGACTGGAACGCGACCGCGCGGTGGATGAATCCGGCAACCAGATCGCCGTATTCGGCCGCATTGGTTCGCGTCCGTTCAATCTGCAGGAAATGCGCCGGCTGTACCTGGACAAGAATGGCAAGCCCTGGTTCGTCGACGAAGCGCGCGAGAACGCACGTTTGCTGGCCGTGCCAGCGAGCCGAACCGCGGAGGGATCGAGCGCCGCGCCGCACTGACGCGGCGCGGTCGTGCATTATGGCGCGATGCTCGCGCAAGCGGCGGCGTTGCTGCCGCCGTCGAAGCCATCGCGGAACAGGCCATCGGTCGCCGTTACAGTGAAGTCCACGGCAGTCGAGGTGTAGCTGAGCTTGCCATCCACGACTGGCGGCCCGTTCGTCGGCCCCCCGATCGCCAATCCGCCAAAGGTTCCGCTCAGCGTGCTGTTGCTCGTGCCGTTCACGATGATCGGGAAACTGTTGCCGACAGCGGGCGCGCTGGCGAAATCCACGCGCGCCACGCCACCAAGCGTCGATGTACTGACGCCGTCGAACGATACCGTGATCGAGCTGCTCTGCAGTGTCGGATTGCCGCCAACATGGAAGCAGGACACCGCACCGCTTTGCAGGGTCAAGCCACCCTGCACGGCGAAATTGGTTTGTGGAAACGTGGTGGAACCGGGGATCAACGTTCCCGAGCTGCTCACGCTGGCAAACAAGCCGATGCCTCCCAGCGTGCCGCCCGGATTCACCACGATGGGCGATACACCACCCGAGTAGTCGAGAATGGCACCGGCATTGATCGTCGTCGTGCCGGTGATGCCATTGCCGGCCGTTGAGTTGTTGAGGTAGACCAGGCCGGCACCATCCTTCTGCACGCTCCAGGAGCCGGGCGTGTAGCCTGAAGGCTGCGCGAAGGTCACACCTTTTTCGTCGCGGATGAAATCGAGCAGGCTCACCGTCTGGCCGGCGGCAGGTTGCAATTCAAGGGTGCCGCTGCCTTGCAGGAAGAACCCGGTGCCGCCAGTTTGGCCGGCTCCCGCATCCGCAGCCCCGGCAGCGCCGCCGGAAACGCCGCCGCCAGTCTCGGTCAGGCTGCCGTTGATGATGCTCAACGTGCCACCGCCGACTACGAACACCGCACCGCCGAAACCACCACCGCCACCGCTGCCATCCGAGGCACCATTGCCGCCACCGAATCCGCCAGCCCCTGCGCCGCACGCGATGCACGCACCGCCGCCGCCGCCGAAACCACCGGGACCGCCAGTGTTATAGCCGTCGTCGCCGCCGCCGCCGAACCCACCGGTTCCAGCATAACTGCCGCTGGCAGCGCCGCCACCGAAACCGCCGAAGCCGGCAGCGCCTTCGCCGGGAAAGTTGTTGTCCGGGCCGTATCCTCCGCCTCCGCCAAAGCCGCCGTTGCCCCCGTTGGTCCATCCCCCGCCGCCGCCACCGCCGAAACCGCCGTTGCCGCCAACACTCGCCGAACCATTGCCGCCGCCGAAACCGCCACCGCCACCGCCCGTCCCGCTGTTACCCGCACCGGCACCGCCGCCGCCGCCATTCAGTCCGCCAGTCGTGCCCGCGCCAATGCCGCCGGTGCCGGATATTCCAGCGAGAAGATAACTGCCGTCCGTGCCATTTCCGCCTCCGCTGCCACCATCGCCGGAAAATCCGCCGCCGCCGCCCATCGAACCACCGCCACTGCCGAATACGCCGCCACCCGCCGAGTCCGTGAAATTGCCGGCGCCGCCGCTGCCGTAGATTCCCCCGCCGCCGCCGCTATTGCCTCCCGACGGTTTGCCGCCATTGCCCCCCAACCCGCCGCCACCGCCGAGGTTATACGGATTGGCATTGGCAACCACCGAACCGTTGCCGCCCACGGCCTGATTGCCGACCAAGTCCACGCCATCCAGCGTCACATCCGCTGCGCTGTTCACGAACACCGCACCACCCGCGCCCATGCCGCCACCCCCGCCGTTTCCGCCTTTGGCGCGACCGTTTTCCAGATACAGGTTGCGCAACGTTACGCCAATCCGATGACCCAGCGGCGCGCTGGGGTACACCGAATTCAAACCCGATTGCGTTGCCGTATCCACGCCGATGAAAAAGATGCGATAGGTCGAGCTGCCGTCGATGAACGGATAAACGCCGGTCCCATCAATCGTCACATTATTGAGAATCAACGGCAGCGGGCTACTCAAGGTGATGGTCGGATTGCCACTGCCGCCAAGGCTGCTGCTGAACTGGATCGTATTGCTTGCGTCCGTCGATGCGTTGATCGCGATGATGCCGTCGCGTAGCGAGCCGCTGCCGACCGTATCGGCGGTCGTCGTTACGGTGAACGTGATCGCACCGGCTGACAGGGAAAACGCAAGCAACCCGAAGGCGAGTACCCGCACCAGGACAAGCCACTGCAGTGAGGCACATTTGCAACCCGGACGGCTTTGAATGGACATAGGTATCTCCCGTAATGACGGTTGAGCTTATCCATGCAAACGAATTGTGGGGCGCTTTCCTATCACGCTCTCGATGAACGCACCTCACAACACCGCTTCGGCGAAATCGAAATTCCACTCGGCCAGCCAACTGCTGAGCGCATCGCCCTGCGCGTAATGCACGCCCAGGCGCAACAACATGCCGATGTCCGCCATGCCGGCCACGTCACTGGCAACGACAATCTTGCCCAGCGAGCGGGCTTCGGCAATGGCTTTGGACCAGGGTTCCCAAGCGGCTTCGGGTTTGGCGTCGACGCCGCCGGCACGCGCAAATTTCACCACGCCGAACGCCTCGATCCCGAGCAGCTTGCCAAGATCCGTCCCGGCATCGATGCCGACGCTCAGGGCCAGACGCACGCCAACACGCTGCACGTGTTCGAGCGCACCGCGCAGCCGCGTCAATTCGCCGCGCACTTCGGCGGCGTCAAATTCCAGTGCCACCGTATTGCTCGGCACCGCATGCGCGCCGAACTCCGCGGCAAGCCACGGCGCGAGTGCCGGATCGAGCAGATTCGCTGCGACGATCGGCAAATACAGGCGCAGATCCTGACCGTCTGCGCGATGTTCGCGCACGTGCTCGATCACGCCGCGCAGAAAATGCCGGTCTGCGTGCGCGACCATCTCCAGATCGCGCGCGATCGGCAACCACTCGTGGCGTTGCAATAGCTTGACCTGCCGCGATTTCGGCGGCTTCAGCGCCATGCGCGCTTCGTACTGACCGGCGATCTGGCCGGCCAGTGGCACGAACGGCTGGAATTCGAATTGGGCGGTGCCGCGCACGCTCGGTGCACGCAGCAACGCGCGCACGAGACGCACCTGCGGGTCTTCGCCGGCTTGAGTGCCGACCTCGCGCAAATCGAATTCGCAGCGCGCCCCGCCTGCAGCCTGCACGTTGTCCAGCAAGGCGCGCACGCGTTCCAGCGCTTCCTCGATCCCGGCCAGTTGCGGATGCAAACGCACACAACCCAGGCTCAGGTGCAAATGCACCGGCGTGCGTTCAGACAGCCACGACCGCTCGTCGAGCTTGCGCCGCAGCGCCTCGAGCTGTTCGCGCAACGCCAACTGATCGTCCGCGTGGACGAGGACTAGAAACCTCAATTCGCCCCAGGCGCACAAGGTGCGCTGACCGGCGATTTCGGCCGCCAATGTGCCCGCCAGTTGTTGCGAGAGGGTGCTGCCGGCGGCGAAGCCGACGCTGCGCAACACATGGTCAACGTCATCCACGGCAATCAGTGCGAGTGCGGGACAGCGTTCGGATTCCTCGCGCGCGGCGCGCAACACTTCGGCGGCGAGCATGTCGCGTCCCGAAAGATTGCCGCGACGTTCGGCGCGGCCGTCGCCCTGATGCTGGGCCAGCTCGCGGGCGCGCCGGATGCGGCTTTCCACTGCCGTCACGAGATGCCGCGGCTTGACCGGCTTGGTGATGAAATCGTCCGCGCCCATGCGAATGGCATCGAAACGCAAATCGAGGTCGAGTTCGCCCGACAGGAACACGATCGGCAGGAAGGCATGCCCGGATTCGCGGATGCGTTGCGCGATTTCGATGCCATTGCCGCCGGGCAGGTACAGATCGAGCAGGACAAGATCCGGTTTGAACTCGGTCAGCGCCGCCGGCACCGCGGCGGGATCCTCGCAGACGCGGGTGAGCATGCCGCGGTGGCGCAGAATCGATTCGCAGAATTTCGCCTGGCCGCGATCGTCCTCGACGATGAGCACGCGATAACCGAGCGCACGGCGCTGCGCGAGCAACCCGTCGATTTGCGCGGACAGGGCGATTGGATCGCGCTCGACAACGACTGCATCGGCACCCGCGCGCAGCGCGAACAGGGTGCGGGTCAGATCCGTCTCGTTCGCCAGCAACAGGCACAGAGGCGGCTCGCGGTGCGCAGGACGCAGCCGCTGCACCGCTTCCATGATCGTGTTGATCTCGGCGGCGAATGCCTCATCGATCAGCACGACGTCGGGACCGGCCTCGTCCAGGGCGTGCAGCAGCGCATCGCGTTCGTCGAACGGCCGCACCACCGCACCCTGTTGCCCGAGCCGCGCTGCAATCCCGGGAATCTCGAGCGCGCTTTCGCGCAAGTAGAACACCTGCCGGTGCGCGGACTCGGCGGCTGCGGCTGGCTTGCGCGGCGTGCGGCGCGCAGGCTTCTCGCCGCTCGCCTCGGCCAACCGCTCGATCAGGCGTTGCAGACCTTGCAACTGGACCGGATTGGGCGTGCTGTTGCGGTCCACGAACGAACACAGGTACGCGGTCAGCTCCAGCACCGGATCGGCGACATCCGCGTCGCCTTGTGTCTCGGCCAGTTCCGCGAGGCGCTCGAGTTCCTCGTACAATGCGCCGGCCTGTTCGGTCTGCCATTGCCGGCCGACGCTCGCGCGCCAGTCGCGCACGAAAGATTGCACGCGTTGACGCAGGGCGCGGTCGCCCGTCGAGGTTTCGCGAGCCGCAGGCGGGGAAGCTTCTGACATGCGGCTACTATAGCCTGCCGCCGCGCCGACGCGAAAATCGGGTTGGCAATAGCACGCGACGCGGAGTAACCTCGGATTTCGCTCACTTCGCTTTCTCCCATGCACGAATTGCCGGCCGTCCAGACCGCGGAGCGGGAAATCTTTTCCCCGAGCCAGCTCGTGCGCCTGGCGCGCAATCTGCTCGAAGACGCATTCCCGTTGATCTGGGTGGAAGGCGAGATATCCAATTTCTCGCGACCCGCCTCCGGACATCTGTATTTCAGCCTCAAGGATGCGCAGGCCCAGGTGCGCTGCGCCATGTTCAAGCCGAAGAGCACCTGGTTGCGTTTCAAGCCGGCCGACGGCATGCGCGTACTGGCGCGTGCGCGCGTCGGTCTGTACGAAGCGCGCGGCGAATTCCAGCTCGTCGTCGAACATCTGGAGGAAGCCGGCGAAGGCGCCCTGTTGCGCGCGTTTGCCGAACTCAAGGCGCGGCTCGCTGCCGAGGGCCTGTTCGATACCGCCAGCAAGCGCCCGATTCCGAAGTTGCCGCGGCGCATCGGCATTGTCACCTCGCCCACCGGTGCGGCGGTGCGCGATGTGCTCAGCGTAATCGCGCGTCGATTCCCGTTGGCGCAAATCGAAATTCTGGCGGTGCCGGTGCAAGGCAAGGAGGCACCTCCGGCTATTGTCGCGACGCTCGCCGCGACATCGAAGGCGCGGCGCCACGACGTGCTGCTGCTCACGCGCGGCGGCGGTTCACTGGAGGATTTGTGGGCGTTCAACGATGAGACCGTCGCCCGTGCGATCCGCGCCTGTACGATCCCGGTCGTGTCGGCGATTGGCCACGAGATCGACTTCACGATTGCGGATTTCGCCGCCGACCTGCGCGCACCGACGCCATCGGCCGCCGCGGAATTGCTGGTACCGGACGCCAACGAAATCCGCCGTGCGCTGGATCACGTCCGTGCGCGGCTGCAGCAATGGATTCGCCATCATTTACACGTGTTGGCACAGCGCAGCGATCACACGCTGGACCGATTGCGCGCGCAACACCCGCGTCAGCGTCTGCGCGCGGGTCGCGATCGCCTTGCCTCGCTGTACGCACGCCTGCACCGGCAACATCCGGCCGGCACCATGATGCGACGTGCCGACGCGTTGCGTACCGGCATCGAGCGCATGCACACGCAATTCGCGCACCGTCTACAGGCGCGCGAACAACGCTTGAGCGAGCTGGCGCGCACCCTGAACGCGGTCAGCCCGTTGGCGACAATGCAGCGCGGCTATACCATCCTGATCGACCGCGACAACGGCAAGGTCGTGCGCAGCGTGGAGACATCGCGATGCGTGACGCGCTTCGGCGCGCGTCTTGCCGACGGCGAAATTTCCCTGGTCCGCGATCCGGAGAGTTGAACCGATGCGCCCGCGACATTACGAGAGTCACCGCACACGCCGCATCGGCTGGCTGCGCGCCGCCGTGCTCGGTGCGAACGATGGCATTGTTTCCACCGCCAGTCTGATCCTCGGCGTCGCCGCCGCGCACGCCTCGCGCGAGGCGATCCTCACTGCCGGCGTCGCCAGCCTCGTCGCCGGCGCGATGTCGATGGCGGCCGGCGAATACGTTTCGGTCAGTTCCCAGTCCGACATGGAACATGCCGAAACCGAAGTCGAACGAAAGGAGCTGGAATCCGATAACGCCGCTGAACACAAGGAACTGGCCAATATCTACATCAAGCGCGGCCTGACGCCGCAACTGGCGACCGATGTCGCCGAGCAACTGATGGCGCATGACGCGCTCGACGCGCACCTGCGCGACGAACTCGGCATCTCCGAAACGCTCAGGGCGCAACCGCTGCAGGCGGCGTTCACCTCCGCCGTCACGTATGCCGCCGGCGCGATCCTGCCGCTGGCCAGCGTGATCGTCGCGCCGGCATCGCGACTCACCGTCGTCGTGCCGGTGGTGTCCCTGGTCGTGCTGACCACGCTCGGCGGCGTGGCCGCGCGCGCGGGTGGCGCCGGCGTCACCAGCGGTGCGCTGCGCGTGTTGTTCTGGGGCGCGATGGCGATGGCCGTCACCGCCGGGTTGGGCGCGCTGTTCGGGGCTGTCGCGTGATACCGACCGTCTGCAGCGGAGTCCGTTCGCCCTGAGCGTAGTGCCGAAGGTGCGACGTCGAAGACCCCTGCGTTTCGACTTCGCTCGCTGTGCGGGCTACGCTCAACGCGAACGGAGAATACGAATCACTATTTGACGCCCCGCGGCACCGGGCCGACAATCGGCGCACGCCATCCGGGGAGACGAGATGAAAGCTTCCGACCTGTTCGTCAAGGCGCTCGAAGCCGAGCATGTGCATTACGTGTTCGGCATTCCCGGCGAGGAAAACCTCGACCTGCTCGAATCGCTGCGCACGTCCTCGATCAAGCTCATTCTCACCCGCCACGAGCAGGCCGCCGGTTTCATGGCCGCAACCTACGGCCGCCTCACCGGCAAGGCCGGCGTGTGCTTGTCCACGCTCGGTCCCGGCGCGACCAACTTCGTCACCGCCGCCGCCTACGCCCAACTCGGCGGCATGCCGATGCTCATGCTCACCGGGCAGAAGCCGATCAAGGTCAGCAAGCAGGGCCATTTCCAGATCGTCGATGTGGTCGACATGATGAAGCCGCTGACCAAGTACACGCGGCAGATCGTCTCGGCCGACAACATCCCCGCGCGCGTGCGCGAAGCGTTCCGGCGCGCCGAGGAAGAGCGCCCC
>JAJXWU010000260.1 GCA_021781425.1 Pseudomonadota bacterium | reverse complement strand
GGCGGTCGATGCGGTGTTCGATTCGGTTTCGGTTCACACCACGGTGCACCAGCAACTGGCAGACGTCGACGTCGTGTTTTGCTCCATGTCGACGGCAATCAAGCAGCATCCCGAACTGGTACGCAAGTACCTGGGCAGCGTGGTGCCGCAGGGCGACAACTATTTCGCCGCGCTGAACTCGGCCGTGTTCTCCGACGGTAGCTTCGTGTTCATTCCGAAGGGCGTGCGCTGCCCGATGGAATTGTCGACGTACTTCCGCATCAACGCTGGCAACACCGGCCAGTTCGAGCGCACGCTGATCGTCGCCGAGGAAGGCGCGAGCGTGTCGTACCTGGAAGGCTGCACTGCGCCGATGCGCGACGAAAACCAGTTGCACGCGGCGGTGGTTGAACTGGTCGCGCTGGACGACGCCAACATCAAGTATTCGACCGTACAGAACTGGTATCCCGGCGACGAGAACGGTGTCGGCGGCATCTACAACTTTGTCACCAAGCGCGGCGACTGCCGCGGCGCGCGTTCGCGTATCGCCTGGACCCAGGTCGAAACCGGCTCGGCGATCACCTGGAAATATCCGAGCTGTATTCTGCGTGGCGATGATTCGGCGGGCGAGTTCCATTCCGTCGCGCTGACGCATCACCGCCAGCAAGCCGACACCGGCACCAAGATGATCCACATTGGTAAAAATACAAAAAGCAAAATCATTTCCAAAGGAATTTCCGCCGGGCGCGGCCAGAACACCTATCGCGGCCTGGTCAAGATCGAGAAGAGTGCCGAAGGCGCGCGCAACCACACGCAATGCGACAGCTTGCTGATCGGCAAGCAATGCGGCGCGCACACGTTTCCGTACATCGAGGTGAAGAATCCCGGCGCCATCGTCGAGCATGAGGCGACGACGTCCAAGATTTCGGATGACCAACTCTTCTATTGCCGCGCGCGCGGTATCGGCGAGGAAGACGCGGTGTCGATGATCGTCGACGGTTTCTGCAAGCAGGTGTTCCGCGAACTGCCGATGGAGTTCGCGGTGGAGGCGAAAAAGCTGCTGGAAGTGAGTCTGGAAGGAGCGGTGGGCTAATGTTGAAGATCGACAACCTGCATGTCCGCGTCGCGGGCAAGGAAATCCTGAAAGGACTTTCGCTGGAAGTGAAACCCGGCGAAGTGCACGCGATCATGGGACCGAACGGCGCGGGCAAATCCACGCTCGGCTACGTGCTGGCCGGACGCGAAGGCTACGAGGTCACGCAGGGCCGCATCGAATACGACGGCAAGAACCTGTTCGAACTGGAACCCGAGGCGCGCGCCGCCGCCGGGATGTTTCTGGCATTCCAGTATCCGGTCGAGATTCCGGGCGTCAACAACACGTATTTCCTCAAGGCCGCGCTGAATGCGCAGCGCAAGGTGCGCGGCGAGGCGGAACTGGACTCGATACAGTTCCTGAAAATGGTGCGCGAAAAACTCGCCGTGCTGCACTTTAAGGAAGACCTGCTCAACCGTGCGGTCAACGCCGGTTTTTCCGGCGGTGAAAAGAAGCGCAACGAGATCTTCCAGATGGCGCTGCTCGAACCCAAGCTCGCGATTCTCGACGAAACCGATTCGGGCCTGGACATCGACGCGCTGAAGATGGTCGCCGACGGCGTCAACGCCATGCGTAGGCCGGATCGCGCGTTCGTCGTGATCACGCATTACCAGCGGCTGCTCGATTACATCGTGCCGGATTTCGTGCACGTGCTCGCCGATGGCCGCATTGTCGAATCCGGCGATGCATCGCTCGCGCTCAAGCTCGAAGAACATGGCTACGCCTGGATCGCGCAGCGCAAGCTTGCCGAGCATTCTTCATTGGAGCGGGCTTGAGATGGAAGGTCTGCTCGGCGAATTCGGCGAAGGCGACGCACAGGCACGCACTGAGGCCTGGCGCTACAGCCGTCTGGCGTTGCGCGCGCTCGAGCAGCTGCCGTTCGGCATGGCAGATGGCACATCCACCCTACCGGAGGCGCTGATCGAACGCTTCGACTGGCCGCAAACGCGCGGCCGCCGCCTCGTTTTCGTAAACGGCGTCCTCGATGCCGCGCATTCTGACACGCGCGCGTCAGGCGCTTTGATCGAACGTACGGTGAACGGCGCCTGCGCGATCCATTTGCGCAGTGACGACGCCCTGCATCTGGTGTTCGCGAATATTCCGGCCGCCGCGCCCGCGCGCTGGAATACTGCATTGCATATCCGCGCGGAATCCGGACAGGCCTACCTCGTCGAACAGCATGTCGGTACGCAAGGCACGGATGTTCTCGGCGCGCTGACATCGGATATCGCGGTCGATGGCAGCGCGGCTCTGCAAACGACGACGCTCGGCGATCTGCCCGGTTCCGCGTCGTTGTACAGGCGCACCCGGATAACGCTCGGCGGCGGTGCCGGATTCGACTCCACACATGCATTGTGTGGTGGGCGTTTCCAGCGTTTCGACATCGCCGCGGATCTGGCCGGCGCGAAAGCAGTCTTCACCGCGCGCGGCGTGTTTGCCTTGCGTGGTCGCGAGCATGTGGATGTGCATCTGGACGTGCGTCATGCTGCACGCGATACGCTGAGTGACGTGTCCTGGCGTGGCGTTGCTGATGGGCGCGCGCGCGGCATCCTGCACGGCGCGATCACCGTCGCCCAAGGTGCCGATGGTGCCGATGCGCGCTTACACACCAGGAACCTGCTGCTGTCGCCGCATGCCGAGATCGATGCGCAGCCGGTGCTGGAGATTTACGACGACGAAGTAAAGGCCGCGCACGGCGCAACGGTTGGTCAGCTCGACGAGCGCGCGCTGTTCTACCTGCGTTCGCGCGGCGTGCCGCACGCGGCAGCACGCAGCTTGCTGATCGCCGGATTCTGCCGCGAAGCGTTCGAGCGCATCGACGATGCCGATCTGAGCGCGCGCCTTGACAGTTTGCTGGACGCGCACATGCCGCAGCGCGCGGATGCCGGCGAATGAGTGCCGCGCCGCAATCGGTACCATTCGATCCACTGCGTTATCGTGCGGATTTTCCGCTGCTCGCGCGCCGTGTGAACGGCAAGCCGCTCATCTATTTCGACAACGCCAACACCGCGCAAAAACCGCGTGCAGTGATCGAGGCGGTCGATACGTTCTACAGCGAGCACAACGCCAACGTTGCGCGCGCCGTGCACACGCTGGGCGCGGAAGCGACCAGCGCCTACGAGGCGGTGCGCGACAAGCTCGCGAGCTTTGTCAACGCGCCGTCGCGCGACGAGATCGTGCTGACCAGCGGCACCACGCAGGCGATCAACACGGTCGCCTACAGTTTCGCATTACCGCGGCTCAAGTCCGGCGATGAGATTCTGGTCACCACGATGGAACACCACGCCAACATCGTGCCGTGGCAGCTCGTGTGCGAGCGTACCGGCGCGACATTGAAGGCCGCGCCGATCACGGCGCAAGGCGAATTGATCGTCGAGCGTTTCATCCAGATGCTGACGCCGAAAGTAAAACTTGCCGGCGTGGTGCATGTGTCAAACGTGCTTGGCACGGTCAATCCGGTCCGCGAACTCGCCAAAGCCTGCCGTGCGCGCGGCATCCCGCTGCTGGTCGACGGCTCGCAGGCCGCACCGCATCTGCCCATCGATGTGCAGGCGCTGGGTTGCGATTTTTACGCCTTGACCGGACACAAGCTGTTCGGCCCGACCGGCACCGGCATGCTGTGGGCGCGCAAGGAGCATCTCGCCGCGATGCCGCCGTTCTTCGGCGGCGGCGAGATGATCCGCGAGGTGCGCATCGACAAGACCACGTTCGCCGATCCGCCGCACAGGTTCGAGGCGGGTACGCCGAATATCGCCGGTTTCGTCGGCCTCGGCGCCGCGCTCGATTACGTCGAATCGATCGGCCGCGAACGCATTGCTGCCTACGAACACGCGTTGCTCGGCTATGCGACTGCTGCGCTCAAATCCGTGCCGGGCCTGCGCCTTATCGGCACGGCGCAGCACAAGGCCGCGGTATTGTCATTCCTGATCGACGGCGCGCACGCGCACGACCTGGCCACGTTGCTCGACAACGAAGGCATCGCGGTGCGGTCCGGGCACCATTGCGCGCATCCGCTGATGCAGTTCTATGGCGTACCGGCGACGCTGCGCGCATCGCTTGCGTTCTACAACACGCGCGCCGAGGTCGATGCCTTTGTCGCCGCCATCGCACGCGTGCGCAAACTGCTGGGATGATCCGGAACAGATGATGGATGCGAAATCGAATACGGCGCCGCTGGTGTTCCGCGCCGCTGCGCAGGCCGACGTGGCCGCGGTGGTGGCTCTGGTCGAATCGGCCTATCGCGGCGATTCCGGACGGCGCGGCTGGACCACGGAATCGGATTTGCTCGATGGCCAGCGCGTGGATGCCGCGGGCGTCGAGGCGATTATCGTGAAGCCGGACAGCCGAGTCCTGCTCGGCGCGTCCGGCGGACGACTGTTGGTCTGTTGCCACATCGAGAAGCAGGGCGAAACGTGCTACTTCGGCATGTTTGCGGTCGATCCTTCGCTGCAGAGCGGTGGCGTAGGCAAAAGCACGCTGGCGCAAGCCGAGCGCACCGCGCGCGATGAGTGGCATTGCACACGGATGGAAATGACCGTGATTTCCGTGCGCGACGAGTTGATCGCCTGGTACGAACGCCGCGGTTACCGGCGCAGCGGCACGTTCAAGCCGTTTCCGTATGGCGATGAGCGTTTTGGCATACCCAAGCGAGACGATCTGCAATTCGAAGTGCTGGTCAAATCGCTATGAGTCAATGGATTCGCGTCTGCGCCCAGTCCGAAATCCTGCCCGGCGAGCACAAGCTGGTTTGGGACGGTGACGTGCCGATCGCGGTGTTCAATATCGATGGCGCTCTGTATGCCATCGCCGACGTGTGCACGCACGACGGCGGTGATCTGGCCGACGGTGAATTGCACGGCCACGCCATCGAGTGTCCGCGCCATGGCGCGCGTTTCGATGTACGCACCGGCACGGTGCTGGCACCTCCCGCGGTCGAGCCGACCGCGACGTTTCCGGTCAGGGTCGAGGACGGCGTGGTCTACACCCGCGACGATCGCTGGGATTGATCCTGACGCGCGGTGGCTTTGGGGATTGACAGGGCTCTATATGTAAGTGAGAATTATTCTCATTTACAGATATGGAGACGACAACGATGCAACATCGTCTATTCGCTCTCGCGGTAGCCGCGTGCTGCGCGGCCACTGCCATGCCCGTGCGCGCAGACGAGGCCGCGTTGAAATCCGAGGTCGAGGCGCTGCGTGCCGACGTCGCCGCACTCAAGGCCGAAGTCGCGCAGATGCGCGTTGCGCCCGCCGCCACGTCGATAGCGCCGGGACAAATGGCCGGCACGGCCGACGTCGCGACGGTACAGGCTTCGCCTCGGCCCGGCTCGGTTGCCGCGTCCGCGAGCGGCGCCAGCGCAGCGAATGCCGGCGGCGGCGCGCCCAATCCCGGCACGGCGCTTGCTGAAGGCACGACGCTTTGGGGTTACGGCCAGCTCGATTACAACCGGCCCGTATCGCGCCCGGCCGATACGCAATTCGACCTCACCCGTGCCGTGATCGGCTTCAACCACGTTTTCGACGAATCCACGCGCATCTACGGCGAACTGGAATGGGAACACGCCATTGCCTCGGCGTCGGACAAGGGCGAATCCGAAGTCGAGCAGCTGTACATCGAGCATGCGCTGGCGCCGAGCTACGGCGTGCGTGCGGGCCTCATGCTGGTGCCGATCGGTTTGCTCAATGAGCATCACGAACCGACGCAGTTCTACGGCGTCGAGCGCAATTTCGTCGAGCAGGCGATCATTCCCACGACCTGGCGCGAGGGCGGCATCGCCGGCTACGGCAATACCGATTCCGGCTGGCAGTGGGACGTGGGCTTGGTGACAAGTCCGAATCTGGGCAAGTGGGATCCGAGCTCCGGCGAGGGCCGTGCCTCGCCGCTCGGCAGCATCCATCAGGAACTGCAATTGGCCAAGGCGCACGATCTGTCGCTCTGGGGCCGGCTCAATTGGCTTGGTATTCCCGGTCTGAACGTCGGCGCCGCCGTTTTTGCCGGCAAGATCGGCCAGGATACGAGCAAGCAGTTCGAAGGCAACGTGAATTTCCCCGCGGACAATGCACGCCTGCAGCTGGGCGAGGCGCACGTGCGCTGGCAGACCGGACCCTGGGATTTTTCCGCGCTGTATACGCGCGGCACGATCAGCGACACGCAGGCGCTCAATTTGAGTTTCCTCGGCCAGCCGACGCCGGTGCCGAAATCGTTCTGGGGCGGTTACGCGCAGGGCGCCTGGCGCGCGCTGGAATGGAATCGCTCGAGTCTGGTGCCGTTTCTGCGTTACGAGGAATTCAACACGGCGGCG
>JAJXWU010000254.1 GCA_021781425.1 Pseudomonadota bacterium | reverse complement strand
AACCAGTATTTGCGTTCGCCGGACACGATAGCTCTCCTTTCGGGCCACACAGTTGCTGCTTTGCCTAAAAAGGCACCTAACGCTTGAGCTAAGCGGCGGCTGCCGCGATGCGCATGATGTTAGCGCAACCGACCCGCAGCCGTCCGCTTGAGCGAATAGTTAGGCCCACCTATTTGTGAGCCAACTTTCGGTCGAGCAGGACGGCTGTAACAAAAGCACCACTTTGCTCGACTTCGAATAAGGTATCGGTGTCTGACCAAACCGTCATGTTATCGCTCTGGGTTACCGGTGCACCGAGATAATTGACGTAGAACTGGACCTTTGAAGTGTACGCAGTGCTGCCAGCATACTCAAAGTAGATGGCTTCGACGAGGCCGTTGCTAGTTAGTTGAACGGCGATGTTCTTTGCGCCACTGAAGGAACCTTTGTGCAAGTTGTAGCGACCCTTGGCAAACGGAGGCGCTAACTCAAGGAGCTTTGGATTAGCTGGTGCTGCCAACGTGATTGTGCCGCTCGCGCCAAGATTGACGTCACGAAAAATGTGCGTAGATGGTGGTTGAGCTATCGCGTTTGATATCGCGCAGAGCCAAGCCCAAAAAACTTTTCGGATCACACTGAATTCCTAGTGGGCCTAACGCTAAGTAGCACCCCCAAACGGGGCGTTGGCCGGTATCGTCCGGCGTGGAACAGTGTTCGTCAAGCCGTTTTCCTACACGCAATCACGAAGTTAGCCTACAGCGACTCCATCGTGCGCCGCGGAAAATGGCGAGCAACTTTCCGGTCGCGAGGACGTAATGCGTTACGAGCACGAAAATGCGGGTGTAACAGGCACGATGTCGAAGGCCGAAGGTCCGCGCCTGATGGACGAAGTTCGCCGCAAGTTGCGCTACAAACACTATAGTTTACGTACGGAGCAGGCCTATCTGGGGTGGATTCGCCGGTTCATTTTGGCGAGCGGCAAGCGCCATCCGCGTGAATTGGGCGGCGGCGACATCGAAGTGTTCCTTTCGCGTCTTGCGGCGCTGGACAACGTCGCGGCCGGCACCCAGAACCAGGCGCTTTCGGCGATCCTCTTTCTCTACAAGCAGGTGCTGCGGATCGATCCGCCGTGGCTGAGCGACGTCGTCCGTGCCAAGCGCACGCGGCGGGTGCCGACGGTATTGTCGCGGGACGAAGTGTGCCGCCTGCTTGCGGCGATGGACGGGCGCCCGTGGCTGTTGGCGAGTCTGCTCTACGGCAGCGGCATGCGCATCATGGAATGTCTGCGTCTGCGCGTGAAGGATGTGGATTTCGCGCGCAACGAGATCACCGTGCGCGACGGCAAGGGCAGTAAAGATCGTCGCACCGTGCTGCCGCGCGCGCTGGTGGAACCGTTGCAGCGGGAAATCGAACGCACGCGCATCCTGCACGAACGCGATCTCGTTGATGGCTTCGGCAAGGTCTGGCTGCCGCATGCGCTGGCGCGCAAGAATCCGGGCGCGGAGCGCGATTTCGGCTGGCAGTACCTATTTCCGTCCGAACGCCGCTCGATCGATCCGCGCGGCGGAGTCGAGCGCCGCCAGCACGTCGACGATGCGGTGTTGTCGCGCGCACTCAAGCAGGCGCGCGAGCGCGCGGGGATCGTCAAGCCGCTCTCGGCGCACACACTGCGCCACAGTTTCGCCACGCACCTGATCGAAGCCGGTGCCGATATCCGCACCGTGCAGGAACTGCTCGGCCACAAGGACGTCGCGACCACGCAGATCTACACCCACGTCCTCAACCGCGGTGCCGGCGGCGTGCTCAGCCCCCTGGATCGCTGACGCATTCATGTGCACGAATGCACTGCGAACTTGTACGGACGAGTTGAAGTTGGAATCTTCATCCGTTTGCAGCCACTTCGTGAAGCCCCTCCGAGGGATGCTTGCTTTGACGTGTTTTCTCTTGGCTACTTCTCTTTGCACGGGCAAAGAGAAGTAGCACGCTCGCTGGACGCGAGCGGAACAATGCAGGACGCGGCCCGGCCGCACGGAAGCTTTGCTCCGTGGCGTCGCAGAATGCGAGCGGAACAATGCAGGACGCGGCCCGGCCGCACGGAAGCCTTGCTCCGTGGCGTCGCTGGACGCGAGCGGAACAATGCAGGACGCGGCCCGGCCGCACGGAAGTCTCGTCGCTGGAGGCGAGCAGAAACCACCCTCACCCCGCCAACGGGAGAGGGGGAAAAGCGCCCATGCAGGCTACTGGCGGGCGCACGCACCTACTTGAGATGACTCTCGAATAACTTGTAGACCCGTTTGTATTCATCCAGCCACGAATCCGCATTGACGAACCCGTGCCGGTCGAGCGGATAGATCGACAGCGTGAAATTGTCCTTGTGCAGCTCGATCAGACGCTCGTACAGGCGCGCCGTGTCCTGGAACATCACGTTGTTGTCGATAACGCCGTGGCAGATCAGCAGCGGATCGCGCAGGTTCGCGGCAAATTCGATCGGCGAGGAACGCCGGTAGGCCAGCGGATCGTCCTGCGGGCGGTTGAGGATGTCCGAAGTGTAGCCATCGTCGTACAGCATCCAGTCGCTGACCGGGCGCAGCGCCGCACCGGCGGCGAATTCGCCGGGCGCGCGGAACAGCGCCATCAGGGTCATGTAGCCGCCGTAGGAGCCGCCGTAGATGCCGACGCGCTTGGGATCGGCGTTCCAGTTCTTCACCATCCACGCCTTGCCGTCGAGCAGGTCTTGCAGTTCCGGATGGCCCATGTCGCGGTAGATCGCCGTGCGCCAGGCGCGGCCGTAGCCTTCCGAGGCGCGGTAGTCCATGTCGATGACGATGTAGCCGTGCTGCAACAGCAGATTGGCGAACATCTGCTCGCGGAAATAGAACGACCAGTTCGCGGTGACGTCTTGCAGATAGCCCGCGCCGTGCACGAAGATAACGGCCGGATGCGGCTTGGATTTGTCGTAGTCGGCGGGCGCGTAGAACTTGGCCCAGATCGAACCTTTGAAATGCGTCGACGGTACCTGCACGTATTGCGGTTCGATCCAGCGCAGCGCCTTGTATTGCGCTGTGCGCGTGTCGGTCAGCTCATGCGGACTGCCGCTGCCGTTCGCGTTGACGACCGAAAGCTGCGGCGGAATGTAGGGCGTCGAATGCGCGATCAGCAGTTTCGATCCGTCGTGCGCCAGCCAGAAGTCGTCCATGCCGCGATAGTGCGTGATGCGCTGCAGTTCGCCGCCGCCGACTGCGAGGCGATAGACATCATAGGCCCAGGGCTTCTCGGCATTCGCGCGCAGATAGAACCAGCGCCCGTCGTCCGACAGCACCGGCCGCGACACCTCGAAATTCCCATGCGTGAGCTGATGCGCCTTGCCATCGATGGACTTGGCATATAGCGCGGCATAGCCGGAGACCTCGGACACGTACCACAGCGTGCGGCTGTCGTTCTCCCAGCCGAATTCGTTGAAGTTCCAGTTGATCCAATGTTTGTCGGTGAGTCTATCCTGCGGAACGAGGGTGGGCTTGGCAAGGTCGATGGTCGCCAGCCAGCGATCCTTGTTGTCGATCGCGCGCAGTTGCACGGCAGCGTGCGCGCCGTCGCGCGCGAACGCGATGCCGGCGATTTCCAGGTCGCGCGTCTTGTTCTTGTCCGTCTTCCCGGCTTTGCCTTTTTCCGCGGCCGGCGTCTTGAGCAGGCCTGCCTTTTCGTTTTCCGCGCGGATCGCGGCGAGCGGGTCGTCGTGGATGCCGGGCAGATTGCCGTAATCCACCTTCGTTTGCGTGTGTTTGGCGAGGTCGAACAGCCACAGCGTCTGCGGCGGCGGCGGGTTGCGGCCGGCGTCGCGGCGCAGCGATTCGAATTCCGGATAGCCGGTGTCGGTGACGTAGCGGATCAATTTGGCCTGCTCGCCGCGCTCGTAGTTCTTGGCCACGGTGACGGCAAGCAGCCAGCGCGCGTCGGGCGAGAGTTCGGTGTCGACGAGCTTGACCTCGTCGCCCAGATAAAACGGCAGCGGCGCGCGGCTGGCATCGCCGCGTTGCATGGCTTGCGCATGCTCGCGCGACTCGGTCTTGTCCTTGTCCATTTTTTGCAGCGTCGTGAACAGGCGCATCTGCTCCGCGCGCAGCGCGTCGTCTTTCGGCGCGGCGTCCGGATCCTTTTCGGCTTTCAGCACCGCGGCCGGCGCGGTCGTGCCGCCGGCGATGTCGTGCACGAACCAGTCGTTGCCGCTGCGAAAACTGAGCAGGCGGCCGTCGGCGGAGAATTGCGGATCGGAATGGCGTGCGACGCCGCGCGTGATCTGCGCCGTCGCGCCGCTGCGCAGGTCGCGCAGGAACACGTCGCCGTTGCGCACGAAGGCGGCATGCGTGTTGTCCGCCGAGTACGCAGTGTGGCTACCGTCGGCAGACGCCATTGCCGCGGCGTCGATGAGATTGTCCTTGCCATCCGCGAGATCGATGCGGCGCAGGTCGAACACCGGCGAACCGCTGCGCTTGAGCTGGTAGTAAACGGCCTTGCCGTCGACGCTGAAATACGGTGCGCCGCCGCCGCCCTCGAATTCCTCGGGTACCTGGATCTGCCCGGCGATCCAGTCCGGGTCGGCCATGATCTGCTCGAGGGTCAGCGGCGCGGGCGTTACCGACACAGGTTGCGCCGCAGTGGCGAAGGTGAGCAGGGCGAGCGGGGCGGCAAGGGCGAGGCGGATCATGGCGGGCTCCGGCGAAAAACCCGCAGCATAGCCGGATGCCGTGGTTGCGCAAGCCGCCAGAAGTCACGTGCGGTCGATGGCTGGCCGGTTCGCCCCGAGCGTAGCGCCGAAGGCGCGCAGTCGAAGGGCTTAGCCACGGTGCTTCGACGCCGCCTGCTTCGCAGGCTACGCTGAGCACGAACGGATGGTGGAGCCGGATGCCATATGCTGGCAGGCGCGTGACAAATCCGGCACCATTCCACATCGGCTATTCGGAACCCCCATGCTCCTGCCTTGCATCGAAAAGATCACCGCGCCAAATCCGCGCCATGCGGTGATCTGGCTGCACGGCCTCGGCGCCGACGGCAACGATTTCGCGCCGATCGTGCCCGAACTCGTCGACCCGATCTGGCCTGCGCTGCGCTTCGTGTTTCCGCATGCGCCGGTACGGCCGATCACGATCAATGGCGGCATGGCCATGCGCGCCTGGTACGACATCTCCGGTCAGGAAATCGCGCAGCGTCAGGACGAGACCGGCATCCGCGCTTCGATCGGCTTGCTCGAGGAATTGATCGCGCGCGAAATCGAACGCGGGATCGCGTCGGAAAACATCTACCTCGCCGGATTCTCGCAGGGCGGCGCGATCGTGCTTGCCGGCGGTATCCGTCATGCGCAGCCCCTCGGCGGCATCATCGCATTGTCCACCTACCTGCCGATGGCGGAAAAAACCGACGCTGAAGCGAGCGCGGCGAATCGCGCCACGCCGATCTTCATGGCCCACGGCATGCTCGATCCGACCATCTCGCACGCGCTCGGCGAGATGAGTCGTGCCTACCTCGTCCAGCGCGGTTATGCGGTGGACTGGCACGCCTATCCGATGGCGCATCAGGTGTGCATGGAAGAGATCGCGGACTTGCGTACCTGGTTAGGAGTGCGGTTGGCGTGAGCGTATTTCAGCATTCCGTTCGCCCTGAGCGTAGCGCCGCAGGCGCGAAGTCGAAGGGCCCAACACGCTCCGGAGTTTCGACTGCGCGGAGCTTCGCCCCGCTACGCTCAGCACGAACGGGTCACAATTTCCCGACAAGTTCGTGTCAACCATGAATCACGCGGACGAACATCCCCGCTGGCTGCCGGACTTTTGCAGCCTGCCGGTGCTGTTCGCGGTCATGGTGGTGGCCGAACTCTTGGTGCTGGTCGCGGAGATCGCGCCGAGCGACGAAACGCGACCGTTGCTGCCGCGCCTGGCCACGGTGAGCGTGTTCGCACAATGGCTGGCGTTGGTGTGCGCGGTGTGTCTGTGCAAATTGCGGCCGCAACTGGAGAAACTATCGCCGTGGCTGGGCGTTGCCGCCGCCTACGCGCTGATGCTCGCGGTCACCGTGATCGGTAGTGCGCTGGTGTTCGAGATCGATCATCAGCTCGGCTTGAATCTGACCTTGCCGGTGCAGTTCCAGGGTCGCTTCGTCTGGCGCAGCGCCGCGTTGTGCGCGCTGCTCGGCGCGGCGCTGCTGCGTTACTTCTACGTGCTCGAGCAGTGGCGCGCGCGCGTGCGTGCCGAGTCCAAGGCGCGCTTCGAGGCGCTGCAGGCGCGCATCCGCCCGCACTTCCTGTTCAACAGCATGAACACGATCGCCAGCCTCATCCGCAGCCGCCCGGCCGAGGCCGAACGCGCGGTGGAAGATTTGTCCGACCTGTTCCGCGCCGCGCTCGGCGGCGATACCGGCC
>JAJXWU010000138.1 GCA_021781425.1 Pseudomonadota bacterium | reverse complement strand
CGCACCGGTGCGTTGGACGAGGCGCGGGAGCAGGACCATGGTCAGCGCCGGCGTGCCGAAGAACGGCGCAAATTCGCCTTCGCCGGCCTTGGGCTGCTGGTCGGGCAGGATGCCGACCACGCCACCGGCAGAAAGGCGGCGGAACAGGGCGCGCACGCCGGCGCTGCCTTCGGCGCGCACTTGTTCGGCGGCCAGGGCGCCGCGCGCCTTGATCAACAGCGGTTCGATCTCCGTACGGCGTGGCGGCCGGTAGGCAATCGCGATTGGCGTGCGACTGCACAGCCAGAAATTGAGCAGTTCCCAGCAACCCAGGTGCGGTGCCGCGATAATCAGGCCGCGGCGGGCGGCCAAGGCCGCATTGAAATGCTCGATACCGCGGACTTCGCGCACCAATGTGAGCGCGGCTTGCGGGTCGCCGGACCAGATCTTGCAAAGCTCCAGCGCGCCCCTGCCCATCTCGATCGAGGCGGGTTTGAGCAAAACGTGACTGCTTTTACCCTCAAATTGCGTTCTTACATGGGATAGGGTCATCACCGCTTTGCGCCGCAGCGGATTCGGCAGTCGCCACAGCAACCAGCCCAGCGCAGCGCCGACGCCGTGCAGGGCGCGCAGCGGCAGTCGGCCGGCAAGGCGCAACAGGAAATACAGGATGGCGACGTACCAGCGCATGCAGTCGACGAAATCCCAAATGCGCAATTGTACCGGCTGGGTGACTTCATGATCGCTCTGATCCAGCGCGTCACTGCCGCGGCCGTGGAAGTGGACAGCGTGACCGTCTGCCGCATCGGACCCGGTCTTTTGGCCCTGGTTGCGGTGCAACCCGGCGATGCCGAGGCGCAGGCGCAGCGGATGTGCGAGCGCCTGCTCGGCTACCGGATTTTCGCGGATGAAAACGGCAAGATGAACCGCGCACTGAGCGATACCGGCGGTGGCCTGCTGTTGGTCCCGCAATTCACCCTGGCGGCGGATACCGCTTCGGGGATGCGGCCGAGTTTCACCGCCGCGGCCGCGCCCGACGCTGGTCGACGCTGGTTCAAACGCCTGGCGGAAATCGCGAAGAATCGCCATTCCGTGGTGGAAATCGGGTGTTTCGGTGCCCATATGCAGGTAAGTCTGGTCAATGACGGTCCGGTCACGTTCTGGCTGGAAACCTGAGGATTTGACACGCCTCCTATACTTTTCAGTCTTGTATTCATGCTTGAAGTCCCCGCCCCATGGCCATCGAAAACAGCAATCCGCAGCAGTCCGAAATCAAGACCCTGATCATCAAGGGCAAGGAACAAGGCTACCTGACCTATGCCGAGATCAACGATCACCTGCCCGACGATATCGTCGATCCGGAGCAGATCGAAGACATCATCGGCATGATCAATGACATGGGCATCGAGGTGCACGAGATCGCGCCCGATACCGAAACCCTGCTGCCGGAAAACCCGGTCGCCACCGACGACGAAACCGCGACCGAAGAGGCCGTGGCCGTGCTTAGCGCGGTCGACGCCGAAGTCGGCCGCACGACCGACCCGGTGCGCATGTACATGCGCGAGATGGGCACGGTCGAACTGCTTACGCGCGAGGGCGAAATCGCCATCGCCAAACGCATCGAGGAAGGCCTGGGCCAGGTGCAGACCGCGCTCGCCACCTTCCCGTGGTCGATCAAGCTTCTGGTCGAGGAATACGACCAGCACCTGGAAGGCAAGAAGCGCCTGTCCGAGGTGCTGACCGGCTTCGCCGACATCGAAGTGCCGGGCCTCGACGACGCGATGCTCGAAGCCGAGCCGGTCAAGGCGAAAGACGAGGAAGACGAGGAAGACGCCGCCGAAGGCGAGGAAGCCGGTCCCGGTGAAACCGGCCCCGATCCGGCCGAGGTGACACGGCGCATGGACGAGTTGCGTTCCCTCTACGCCAGATTCCAGAAGGCCGCCGAAAAGTACGGCAGCGCCGACAAGAAGACGCAGAAGGCGCGCGACGTGATGGCCGAGGCCTTCCTCAAGCTGAAGCTGCCCTCGATCATGATCGACGCGTTCGTGCGCAAGCTGCGCGAAGTCGTGGCCACGATCCGCGGCCACGAGCGCGTGATCATGGACATCTGCGTCAAGCAGGCGAAGATGCCGCGCAAGGATTTCCTCAAGGCCTTCACCGCCTACGAGGTCAATCTGCATTTCGCCGACGAGGCAATCCGCAAGAAGCAGAAGTGGGCTTCAGCGATCCGCGCGCACAAGGCCGACATCGTCGCCGAGCAGGAAAAGCTCATCGCGCTGGAAAAGACCCTGTTCCTGTCGCTTACCGACATCAAGGAAATCAACCGCGCGATGTCGATCGGCGAGGCCAAGGCGCGGCGCGCGAAAAAGGAAATGGTCGAGGCCAACCTGCGTCTGGTCATCTCGATTGCGAAAAAGTATACCAATCGCGGCCTGCAGTTCCTGGATCTGATCCAGGAAGGCAACATCGGCCTGATGAAGGCGGTCGACAAGTTCGAGTACCGCCGCGGCTACAAGTTTTCCACGTATGCGACGTGGTGGATCCGCCAGGCGATCACGCGCTCGATCGCCGATCAGGCGCGCACCATCCGCATCCCGGTGCACATGATCGAAACGATCAACAAGCTCAACCGCATCAGCCGCACGATGCTGCAGGAAATGGGCCGCGAGCCGACGCCCGAGGAACTCGCGCAAAAGATGGAAATGCCCGAGGACAAGATCCGCAAGGTGCTCAAGATCGCCAAGGAACCGATCTCGATGGAAACCCCGATCGGCGACGATGAGGATTCGCATCTGGGCGATTTCATCGAGGACACCAACGTCGAATCGCCGGTGGAAGCGGCGACCGGCACCGGTCTGACCGAAACCGTGCGCGACGTGCTCGCCGGCCTCACCCCGCGCGAGGCCAAGGTGCTGCGCATGCGCTTCGGCATCGACATGAACACCGACCACACCCTCGAGGAAGTGGGCAAGCAGTTCGACGTCACCCGCGAGCGCATCCGCCAGATCGAAGCCAAGGCGCTGCGCAAGCTGCGGCATCCCTCGCGCAGCGAGCAGTTGCGATCGTTCCTGGATCTTGAATAAGCGACAGGCGCATCGCGCAAAACGCCCGCGTTTGCGGGCGTTTTTCGTTAGACTTGCCGGACTGGGCCTGTAGCACAATGGTTAGTGCAGGTGGAGCGAGCCGCGCCAAGGCGATGCGCTGAAACGCATCGCCTGCGGCGAACGACGGTGAGGCAGGATGCCGATCGGAAGACGCTACATGGACGTATCTGGGCGAGTAACAATGGGCCTGTAGCACAATGGTTAGTGCAGGAGACTCATAATCTCTTGGTTGCAGGTTCGAGTCCTGCCGGGCCCACCAAAGAATTCGCGCGTGAAACCGTCCTTGGTGCGTGACGCCGAATTGCAACATGAAGGTTCATGCGCTGGTGCCGCTGTATCGGTGCGGCGAGCGCGGAGGATGAATCGTGCAGCCAAGATCGAATCCGTTGTGCACGCCGCTGTTCGTTGCCGCGTGGCTGATGTTGGCCGTTGCGCAAGCGCGGGCAGCCGTGCATCCAAATGCCGCCGCAATCGCCAGCCAGGGCAACGGTCGCGGGGCGCTTGCCTGCGCCGCGTGCCACGGTACCGACGGCGGCGGACAGGCCGCGGCCGGGTTCCCCCGACTTGCTGGGTTGAATGCCGGATACCTGCAGCGGCGACTGGATGATATCGCCAGCGGCGAGCGCGGTGCCGCGGTGATGAAGCCGATCGCCGCACGTTTGAGCGAAGACGAACGCAAGGCGCTGGCCGCGTATTACAGCAAGATGTCCGTGGCGGCAGCGCCGGCTCCCACTGCATCGGCTGCGGGCAACGCGCGCGGCGAGTGGCTGGCCACGCGCGGCGACTGGAGCCGGCAGGTGCCCGGTTGTGTGCAGTGCCATGGCCCGCGCGGCGTCGGCGTGGGCGCGTACTTTCCGCCTTTGGCCGGACAGCCGGCCCAGTACCTCGCCGGGCAGATGCGCGCCTTCAAGGAAAGCGGCCGCCGCAACGACCCTCTGGGCATGATGCGACACATCGCCTCGTCCCTTGACGACAAGGATATCGATGCCGTGACGGCGTGGTTCGCCGCGCAACCCGTCGAGCCGGAGAGAAACGAGCCATGAACACGCCGTATCGTCTGCTGTGCATGGCCGTCGCCGGAACGGGATTGGCGCTGGCCGCGCATTCCGGTCGTGCCGCAGCGCGCGATGCGCCGGCATCCGGCGCGAAGGCGTCGGTTCCGGTGGCCGCCGCAGTTGCCGGTCATGGCGGCGACGAGGCGGTCAAACCCGTCTTCTCGCCGCCCCCGGAATCGGCCATTCCGGACGACGCGTTCGGCGCGATGGTGCGCGAGGGCGAGCGGATTTTCACGCACACCCGGCAATACGCCGGCCACTACGTCGGCAACGATCTGGATTGCGGCAGCTGCCACCTCGATGCCGGCCGCCGTGCCGACGCGATGCCGTTGTGGGGCGCGTGGGGCATGTATCCGGCGTACCGCAGAAAGAACGGACACGTCAACACGTTTGCCGAGCGCCTGCAGGACTGCTTCATGTTCAGCATGAACGGAAAGGCGCCGCCTGCCGACAGCGGGGCAATCGTGGCCTTGAGCAGCTACGCCTACTGGCTGGCTCAGGGCGCGCCGACCGGTGTGAAACTGGATGGCGCCGGCTACCTCGATCTTGGTGCACCTGCGCAAACACCCGACTACCGGCGCGGCGAAGCCGTGTTCGCGCGCGATTGTGCCTTGTGCCACGGCGCCGATGGCCGTGGCCAGAAGGCGGCTGGCGTCTTCGTGTTTCCGCCGTTGTGGGGGTCGGGTGCGTTCAACTGGGGCGCCGGCTTGCAAGAGGTGAACACGGCGGCCGGTTTCATCAAGGCCAACATGCCGCTCAGCCGCGGCGGCACCTTGACCGATCAGGAAGCCTGGGATGTGGCATATTTCATGGATGCCCACGAGCGTCCGCAGGATCCCCGCTTTACCGGTGACGTGGCCGCCACGCGCAAGCAGTTCCACGACAACAAATGGTCGCTCTACGGAATCGAAGTCAACGGACATCGGCTGGGTAGCGGCGCGCCCGGCAAGACCCAGTCCCGCCGCGCGGCGCAATGACAAGCGCAAAACCGGGGCCGGGGGATTCGTCAGCGGTGCCGACGGTGTCTGCTACGCGATCGGGCGATCGCACGGCACGAAATAGAAGCGGCCGCTCCTGGGGAAAGAGCGGCCGCTGGGGATGCTGCCCGTCTGCTGGGGGACAGAGGGAAAGGCAGCGCGCTCAATCTACTCGGCAATTGTTAATTTCAACCTAAATCCTGCCGGCTTCGCCAGAATCTGCGATGTACAGCACGAAACGGCGGTTGCGGCCGGCGTCGCCACCTTCGTCAAGTTTCCAGCCCCAGCGCTCGCACACGCGTCGGATCATGCCCAAGCCGAGCACGCGGTCGGCGCGTTCATCCCCGTCGCGGCCGCGCGGAACCGGCGTCTGGGCGTGAGCGCCGGGCTGGCGCAACGCGATGCGCACGCGTGTGGGGGTGACGTTCACAGCGAGGTCGCCGCCTTCGGCAAATTCGGTGGCAGCGCGCAACAGGTTGCCGATCACCACGCCGAGCACTCGCGGCGGCGCGGGCACGGCGATGCCGGAAACGCCGGTGTGCCGTACCTGCAAATGCTTTTCATGCAGCATGTCGGCGCGCTCGCCGAGCAGGCCGGCGATAAGCGCATCCAGATCGGGCGTGCATCCGGAAAACGACTCGTCCTCGTCGCTGCGCGCGAGCACGAGCAGGGCATCGAGCAGATCGCGCAGCTCGTCGCTGCCGCGCTGCATGCGCCGCAGACGCGCCTCGTCGGCGGCGCTCACGCCGCCGTCGAGCATCACTTCGATGGCGCCGCGGATCACCGCCAGCGGCGTGCGCAACTCGTGGCTGGCATCGGCGGTGAACGCGCGTTCGCGGCGCACGTAGTCGTGAAGTTTTTCCTGGTAGCGATCGAACGCCAGCGCCAGTGTGCCGACTTCGTCTGCGGCGAACTCGGGCGCCAGCGGCGTGGCGCCGCGGCGTGGCGGTTCGAGGGTTTCCACGCGCTGCGCGAGGCGCCGCACCGGCGCGATCGCGCGCCCGGCCCAGGCCCAGCCGAGCCAGGCCGACAAGCCGGTGCCGAGCAATATCAGCGCGATCAAGTCGCGCGCCAAATGGCGCTCGCGCGCGCTTTCCTCGGCGACGTCGAGGACAACGTAAAGGTGGTTCGGTCCGGCGGCGTACACCGCGACGTGAACTTCGCCTTGCGCACTGGCAATCTCGTGCAGGCCCGGCGCGAGCGTGGCCATTTCCGGCGGCGGCGCCGGCCCGCCCGGCGCGTTGCTGTAGACATCGAAAGGACTCATCCGCGG
>JAJXWU010000133.1 GCA_021781425.1 Pseudomonadota bacterium | reverse complement strand
GGGCAGGGTGATCTTGTAGTGGTCCTCGATCTCGAAAATGATCTGCACCGCGTCCAGCGACTGGATGTTGAGATCCTTCAGCGTGGAATCGGGCTTGATCGTGGCGATGTCGATGCCGGCTTCCTTGGCGATGATGCCGAAAACCGTGTCCTGTACTTCGCTCATGGGATTCTCCGAAGCGTGCTGAAAGTTCGAGGGTACGTAGCTTAACCTGCACCGGAACCGGCGTCATCCGGACCCAATGCCAGGATTCCCGCCACGATGATCGTGCAGCCAACCATTTGCCAGAATCCAATGCGCTCGCCGAACACCAGCCACGAGGCGAGCATGACGCCGACGAAGACGATGGCGCTGGTGGTGAAAGCGGCCGACAGGGTCGATTTGCGCAGGATCGTCATCCATACGCCGAACGCGCCGATGTAGCAGCCGATCGCGGCCCATGTCCAGGGCGTCGCCAGCGCGTGCCCGAACGCGGCCGGCGAAAAATTGAAATCCGGATTGTCCAGGCCGGCGCTCTTCAGCGAAATCTGGCACAGCGTCTCGAAGCCAAGCAGCATGAGCCACGCGACCCAGGCGCCGCGGATGGCGCGCACGCGGCTCATGGCGCGGAATCCTTGAGCAGGGCGGCCAGCTCCGGATCCTGTCGATCCAGCCGCGCCATGCGCTCGACCAGGGCGAAGACCGCATCGACGACGCGGTTGCGGTGGCGGTACCACAGCCAGTTCGCGGACAGGCGGCTGCCGAGGCGGCGCTTGAGCGCGTGCAGGCCCTGGCCGCTCTGGTAAACGCCGAGCTTGAGGTCGATGCAGCGGCGCACGTTCTCGATCCAGGTATAGAAGTATAAATTGTACTCGCGCGCCACGGCGTAATCCATGCCCAGGAATTTGTCGAGCAGGCGCCCGCCCCCGTGCTGCCCACTGGCATGGGGGATGTTGTCGTGCAGGACCAGATTGAATGCGACGAGCCTTTCGCCCAGCCAATACGTCGCGCAACCGGCGCGTTCGCCCATCTCGCGCAGTACGCCGCGGAAATATTCCGGCGTGAGTTCCTCGAAATTGAATTCGGCATTTGCGTGCGTGGACCGGTACAGGCGCATGACCTCGTCCTCGATGCCGTCGATGTTCGCACGCCACTGCATGCGCAAACCTTCGGCACGCTTCAATTTGCGCCGCACGTCCTTGCGCGTCGCCTTGCTCAGGCTGCCGAGGTAATCGTCAACGGACGCAAAATGCATGTCGACGGACGCCGTCGGCAATCCCGGCTGGCGGCGCAGGCCATGCGCCTTCGCCGCCGCAGCCCAGAGTGCATCCTGCGCGGCGCTCGCGTCCTTGACCGCGATCATGCGAACGCGTTTTTCCTCGGCGATCGTCTCGGCCTGCACGAGGATCGCGCCGAGCAGGCGCTGTTGCTCGTCCGCGCCGGTGCCGGGCGCGAAGCCGAGGTGGCAGATCTCGGAAACGGGCGAACCCAGCGACAGCATCCTCTGCCGCAGCAGGCGCGGGAAACGCCGCGTCAGCCAGTCGGCGAAGCGCTTGAGGCCGCCGCTCAGCGTGGTGTCGAGGCGGTAGTCGGTGAGGAAGGCAGGCACGGCGGCGCGCAGCGATCCGGTTGCGTCGCGCACACCGAAGTACAGCCAGGAGAAATCCGCCAGGCAGCCGTTCTCCACGGCGCGGTAGTAGCTCCAGTCTTCCAGTTCGCCGGGAAAAAGCCGGTTCCATTCCTCGCGGCCAAAGGCCTCGATGGAATGGGCAATGACGACTTCCATCAATCGGCGACGAGCACGGCCGGCGTCGGCTCCGGCATGGTCACGAAGCGCGTCGCGGCGACTTCATTGAAGAAACGCGTCGTGCGCTCGATGACCAGATTGCGTTCCTGGTCGACGGTAATCATGTGATAGGAGTTTTCCAACAGTACGGTTTCGACCGGACCGCTGACTCCGCGCACGACGGTGCGCACGTTCTTCAGGCTGGCCACGTCGTCGTCCTTGGCGTGGATCACGAGGGCCGGGGTGCGCACGCTGGGCAGCAGGCGGCGCACGCGCCAACTAAGGCGATAGAACTCGGCCAACGACGGCCACGGATTCCCCGGCAGGCCGGCGGCGGCGCTGTCGCCGGACAACATGCTGCCGGCAATGCGCTGGCGGATGCGCTCGTCCTTGATGCCGTACGGAAAGCACTCGTGGAACTTGCGGTGGCGGCCGAAGCCCAGGCTCACGACCAGCGGCAGCATGAACGAGAGCTTGCCGATCCACGGAATCGTCCAGCCGTCGTAGGCGAAGGTGGTGCCGTACAAGCCCAGGCCATCGACCATGTCCGGGCGGTCGGCGGCGAGCTTGAGCGCGAGCAGGGCGCCCATCGAAAGGCCGGCCACGAACAGGCGATCGACTTCGCCGCGCAGTTTCTCGGCGGCGACGACCACGCTGCGATACCAGTCGCTGCGGCCGGTCGCAAGCAGGTCGGCTTCGTCGCCGCAATGTCCGGCCAACTGCATGCCGTAGACGGTGAAGCCGTTGCGATTCAGGCCCTTGCCGACGAAACGCATCTCGGTCGGCGTGCCGGTCAGGCCATGGATCAGCAGCACGCCATTGCGGCCGCCGGGCATGTGGAATTCGACGTTCTTGATCATGAAATGTCCTGCAATCCCGAACAATTAATTATGCAACCGCTCGGTTTATGAATACCTTAAATCCCCGGCCAACAGGCCAAAGCCACGCCGAAGGCCACGGTTCCGGTCGCCAGCCAGCGCCGTAGCGAAACCCGCTCGCCGAGGATCCAGCGGCTGGCGATCACGACGCCGCAATACGACAGCGCCATGAACGGGAAGGCGATGCTCAGGCGCGTCATGCTCAGCGCGGCGAACCACAGCGTGATCTCCACGACATACACGAGGATTCCGGCGGCGATCCACGGCGAGACCAGCAATTCGCCGAAGAAACCGCGCAGACCACCCGCCGGCGCTGCGGCGGTTTCGTGGCCGACGCCGAGCTTGAAACACACCTGCCCGCCGACGTCGCACAGCACGGTACCGAGCAACAGCGCCCAGATCAGCATCGTGCGGCCTTCTCGATCGCCACCAGCAATTCCTTGTTCGTCGCCTCGTTGCGCGCCAGCATGGCCGCGTCCGCGCTGCGCTGCGGCTGATCGGTCCGCGACTCCCAGCGCTTGAGCCAGTTCGCGTGCGCGATCGGGGAAAACTCGCCGCAGACATCCGCGCCGGCGATGCGCTTGTGCGCACCGACCGCCGCGACGATCCTCAGCAGTGCCGACAGCGGCATGCGGCCCTGGTCCCAGTTCGTCAGCGCTTCGCGCTCGTCGAGCACGTCCTTGTCGATGCTCAGCCAGACCGCTTCGGTTCCAATCAGCGAAATAATACCATCCAGGGCCTTTTCAAGGTCGGATTGCGCAAGGTTTTGCCAGTGGATGTGGCCGGCGTGCCAGCGCCGGCCCGGCCCGTCAGGAAGGCGCCGCCAGACCCGCGACGGCGCATGTTCCCAGGGAAAAAGCACGAGTTTCCCGCTCGCCAGCGCGGGCAGGTTGCCGCCCTTGAGGTCCGGCCGCACCAGATCGTCGCTGCACGGGCCAAGCGTGATGACGCGCGCGACCTGCGGCAGGCACAGCGCACGGTTCACCCAGGATCCGCAATGCCAGCGCGGCGCCAGCCGCACCCAGTCCGGATGGTTGTCGATGTGGACCACGGTGATGGGCTCGGCGGCGCTCTCCATCAGCAGCGCAGCCAGATGATGGAAATCGCCGGAACCGAGCAGGCGCAGGACCGGGCCGTGCGGCGCCTGCGCGGCGATGCGCGCGCGCGCCAGACGCATGGTGCGCGCGCGGCTCCACAAGCGCAGGCGCGGGCCGAGGTCGCGCAGATCGACGCTGGAAACCGTATCCCACGGCGCGACGCGGCGCAGAGACGCCTGCTGCGCGTCCAGCGAGCCGTCGAGATCGAGAAATTGCAGGTGCATCCGCGAATGCTAGCGCAAACGCAAGTGCACCCAGGTAAAGCGCTGTTCCGCGCCGGACGGGGTGATGTGCGTTTCGCGGCGCGATTCCAGCATCTCGAAATCCGCGCCGAACTGCGCGTGCAACGCCGGCGCGTCGTAGTGCGCGACATCCAGGCCGCTGCAGCGCGCGGGACCGTCCAGCGCGAATGTGGCGATGACGACATGGCCGCGCGGTTCCAGGCTGCGCCGCAGCACGGCCAGGTACGCCGCGCGATCGGCGCGATCGGTCAGGAAATGGAACACCGCGCGGTCGTGCCACAGGGCATAGCGCTGGGAGGGCGCGAATTCGCGTACGTCGGACTCGATCCAGCGCACCTTGCTCGCGTCCACACCCAGGCGCGCGCGCGAATTCGCCAGCGCGGCCGCGCAGATGTCCAGAACGCTCAACGCTGTGCGGCCTTGTGCAAGCAGGCAATCGACCAGCGCCGAGGCACCGCCCCCGACGTCGATGATCGGCGCGTCCGCGGGCAGGTTCGCGGACGCGATCAGCTCCAGCGAAGTCCGCGGCTGCCCCTGGTACCAACTGACCGCGTCGGCCGCCTTGGTCGTGTAGACGCGGTTCCAGTGGCTTTGCGCGTCAGTGCTCATGTACGAACATGCTAGCCGATCGCGTGGCCTACAACGACCTCAGGTTGAACGTGATCGGCACGCTCGCCCAGGCGCTGAGCGCGACACCGTTGCGCGTGGCCGGATGGAAACGCCACTTGCCCACGGCCTCGCGCGCGGCCCGGTCCAGGCTGCGCGAACCGCTGGTTTTCTCGATCTCGACGCCGAGCACCGAGCCGTCCGCGCCGACCAGCACGCGCAGGATCACCGTGCCCTGCTCGCGGTTGCGCAGCGCCTCGATCGGATAGGCGACGTGCGTGCGGTTGCCGTAGGCGATTGCGCTCGGTGCGGTTTGCGTCGGCGCCATCGCTGGCGGTCGGGCGTCGGATGCGGGCGGCGCGATGCGGACGGCTTCCACCGGCAGGGGAGAAGGATGCGGGACCGCCGTCGCGACCGGCGGTGCGATGCGCTGTACGCGCGGCTGCGCGGCCAACGGCGCGGGGGTTGGCAGCACCGGCACCGGCTTGGCCGGCGGCGTGATGATGTCGATCACCGGCACGACGTCGGCGTGCCGGGCGATCTGGATCGCCGCGCCGGGCAGCAACAGGACGGCGATCACGAACAGGTGGATCGATATCGATCCCGACCACGCGCCGACGCGCGGCCAGTTCCATTGCGCAGCGAACGGGGTGCGAACAGCCAGTGCGGTCATGACACGTCTCCCTGAAGAAGCGCCACGACTTCAGGCTAGCACCGTGCCGATGCCAAAGATTGAAGAATTTGTTATTGCCGATGCCGCGCGTCGGCGCGATTGCGCCGCGCAGTCGCGTGGGCTATCGGCATCGATCAGCGGACTTGCGGCCTGCGTTCGGTGAAGATGTCGGCGACGGCCCGCAGGCGGGGATCGCCGGCGAGATCCTCGAGCGCAACCGGCAGGCGCTGGCGCCAGTTCGGTGCGACATCGGCGGTTCCCGGCAAGTTCGCCTGCCGGGTCATGCCGCAGACGTCCTCGAGTTGCACGATGGCGAGCGCGCTGTTCGTCGCGGCAAGAAAGCGATGGGTCGCGTCGGTGAAGCTCGAATCGGTGTGGCCGTATCCGTAGTCACGCAACGCGCGGTGCAATGCGGCAACCGCCTCGGCGCGCTCGCGGCGCAATCGGTAAGTGGCCGTGACGCTTGCGCCGCCCCGCGCGCGTTCGGCGATGTCCAGGGCCGCTTCGAATCCTTGCAGGGTCGGCAGGTCGTGCGTCGTGGCTGCGGCGACGGATGCGTGCGGATAGGCCTGCGGCGCGGTGCATGCGCCATCGGCGTCGCGCTCGAAGCAGACGATCCGGTAGCCGAGTACGTCCGCCGCGGCGAGCCGTTCCCGCAACGCGTGCGGAACATTGCCGAGATCTTCGCCGATGACCAAGCAGTGGTGCTTCTGGCTGGCCTGCGCGAGCCTCTCGAGCAACGCTTCGAACGGAAAGTCGACATACGCGCCGTGCGCCGCGGGCGCACCGCGCGGCACCCAGAACTGGCGCATCAGCCCCATGATGTGATCGATGCGGATCGCGCCGGCGCCCTGCATGACGGCGTCGAGCAGGGCGGCGAAGGGTTGGCACCCGGCGTCGGCCAGGCGTTGCGGATGCCACGGCGGCATTCCCCAGGCCTGGCCGTGCGGGGCGAACGCGTCGGGCGGAGCGCCGAGCTCGATGTCGTCCACCACCAAACCGGGCCACTGCCAGGCTTCGGCGCCGTCGCGGTCGGCACCGAGGGCGAGGTCGGTGACGAAGCCGATCGAGAGTCCTGCGGCGCGCGCCTGCGCAACGGCGTGATTCCATTGCTCGGAAGCGATCCATTGCAGGTAGGC
>JAJXWU010000171.1 GCA_021781425.1 Pseudomonadota bacterium | reverse complement strand
TATTGCCTCGCTGGCGTTGAAACCGGCATCGAGCATCCTGATTCCGGGACGCAGCGTGAACGTGCGCGGCGAGGAGACGGATGTGCGCACCAAGGGTCGTCACGATCCGTGCGTGGGCATCCGCGCCACGCCGATCGCCGAGGCGATGATTGCACTGGTGCTGATGGATCAGGCCTTGCGCCACCGCGCGCAATGCGGCGACGTCGGAGATATCGAACCCAGGATTCCCGGAAGCGTGCAGCGATGACGAAGCAGTACACGGTGGCGATGGCTGGCGCGACCGGCGCGGTCGGCGAAACCCTTATCTCGATTCTGGCCGAGCGCAAGTTCCCGGTATCGGAATTTGTGCCGCTGGCGAGCGCGCGTTCCGCCGGAGGCAAGGCCGTATTCGCCGGCAAGCAGGTGACGGTGAGGAATCTTGCCGATTACGATTTCGCAGGCTGCGACATCGCTTTTTTTTCCGCGGGCGCGAAGGTTTCGCGCGAACACGCGCCACTCGCGGCGGCAGCGGGTGCGGTGGTGATCGACAACACCTCCGAGTTCCGCTACCAGGATGACATTCCCCTGGTGGTCAGCGAGGTCAATCCCGAGGCGATCGGTGGGTACACCGCGCGAGGGATCATCGCCAACCCGAACTGTTCGACCATGCAGATGCTGGTCGCGCTGGCACCGATCCATCGCGTGGCCGGCATCGAACGCATCAATGTCGCCACGTATCAATCGGTCTCCGGTGCCGGCCGCTCGGGCATGGAGGAACTCGGGCGTCAGACCGCCGCACTGCTCAATTTCCAGGACGTGAAGCCGACGAAGTTCAGCAAGCAGATCGCGTTCAACGTGATTCCGCACATCGACGACTTCCAGGACAACGGCTACACGAAAGAAGAAATGAAGATGGTCTGGGAGACGCGCAAGATCCTCGGCGATGCTTCCATCCAGGTGAACCCGACCGCGGTGCGGGTACCGGTGTTCTACGGTCACGCCGAGGCGGTGCACATCGAGACCCGCGAAAAAATCACCGCAGTGCAGGCCCGTGCGCTGTTGGAAAAGGCGCCGGGCGTCAGCGTCGTCGATCGCCGTGAGGCGGGCGGATACCCCACACCCGTGCGTCACGCTGCAGGCAAGGATGCGGTTTGCGTGGGCCGCATTCGCGATGACATCTCGCATCCGCGCGGGCTCGACCTTTGGATCGTCGCCGACAACATTCGCAAGGGTGCCGGACTCAATGCGGTGCAGATTGGCGAGATTCTGGCCCGCGATTACCTGTAAAACGCGCGATAATCAAACGCTTGTGCAATCCTGACTCTTTCTCTGGCTATTCGTGAAATTGTGAACTTGTCCAAAGTTTCCCAATAGTTACGTTTGTGTTATAAGGAGTTTTCGAGGTTCGGGTCGAGTTCGGCCAACGTGCCGGCCGCGTGCAAATGGCGTAGGGGAAATACCTTATGAAAGGACCTGCAAAACTGTCGCTTGCCATCGCTCTGGCGCTCGTCGGCGGCAATGCATTCGCTCTTGGCCTCGGAACGATCCAGGTCAGATCCAAGCTTAACCAGCCGCTCGATGCAGTCATTCCGGTCATCGCCGATTCCCCGGCCGAGGTCAGCGGTCTCGAAGTGGCGCTCGCCAGCGCCGAAGACTTCCAGCGCGTGGGCCTGGACAAATCGCGCGTGGACGTCCCGCTGGAATTTTCCGTCACCAGCGATGGCCACGGGCAGACGCAAATCCATGTCACGACCAAGGACATCGTGCGCGAACCGCTGGTCGATTTCCTGATCGTCGCAAACTGGCCCAAGGGCAAGCTGTTGCGCGAATACACCGTGCTGCTCGATCCGCCGATGACGGCGCCCGCCGCGGGCGCTGCCACGGTAAGCCCGGCGCACGAAGCGCCGCGCGCCAAACCGCAGCCGCTGCCACCGGAGCGCCAACACCCCACGCCGAAATCCGCGCACGTCAAAACGCCGCGCGCGGAAACCGCACAGGCCAAACCCGCGCCAGGCAAGCCCGCAGCGTCCAAACCCGCTGTGGCGCCGCACGCCGCCGGATCCGGCGAATACGGTCCGGTTGCCTCCGGCGAAACACTTTCGGAGATCGCCGGCGCGACGCGTCCGGACGACAAGACCAACCTCGACGCGATGATGCTGGCGCTGCTCAAGACCAATCCCAACGCGTTCTACCGCGACAACATCAATGCGCTCAAGCGCGGCGCGATCTTGCGCATTCCCTCGGTCGACGAAATCAAGGCCGGCGGCTCGGCCGCCGCCGTGGCCGCGGCGGTACGCGAGCAGAACCAGGCATGGGCGTCCAACGTGCCGGTCGCCAAGCCGACTCTCGTGGCCAAGACCGGTGCGCCGAAATCGGAGGCCGCGCCGACCACCACGCACAAGCAAACGGCCGCCGCCGGCGGCTCGCATCTGGCGTTGTTGCCGCCCGGTGCGGGCAAAGGCAAGCAGACATCGAGCGATCGTCCGGGCGCCGCTGCCGGCACCGGCAATGCCCAGGTCGCAGCAGATCTGGAGCGCACGAAAGAGGCCCTGGCCAGCCGTGAACAGGAAGTCGGCGAGCTGAAATCGCGGGTCAATGACCTGGAAAAGATCGATGGCGACAACAAGCGGCTGCTGACGCTCAAGCAGAACGAAATCGCCGAATTGCAGAACAAACTCAAGCAACTGGAAGCGGCTGCAGCGGCCAAACCCGCCGTCGCTGCGGCGGTTGCCGCACCTGCCAAATCCGTCGCCGAGGTCAAGCCGGCGGAAACCAAGCCGGCACCCGCCACCGCCAAGCCGGGCGCGGCGGCCACGTCCAAGGAAGAGCCGAAGCTGACCGCGAAGGACATCTGGGGCGACATCAACGCCAGCGAAAAACCAGCCGAAACCAAACCGTCGACTGCAACCGCAGCGGCCGCACCCGCACCCGGGGCAACGCCGGCGATACCGGCCAAATCCACGTCCCCGGCACCCGCCGCGGCGGTGCCTCCTGCGGCCGCAGCGCCTACCGCTGCAGCCGAAGCCAAACCCGCCGAACACAAGCCGGCGTCGACACCCGTCGCAGTCAAGCCGAAAGAGCCGCCGAAAGTCGAGGCGATCTCCACACCCGAATTGCCATGGTGGCAAAACAACAACGTGCTGATGGCCGGCGGCGCGGCGCTGCTCATCATCGGCCTGCTCGCCCTGATGCGCTTCATGCGCAAACCCAAGGTCGCGGTTGCGTCCATGCCCGGCGCGCCCGCGGCGATGGAAGAACACGCCGATGCGATGGCTGCCGACGAGCAGCATCTGCTCGATCAGCTAACCCAAAATCCCGGCGACGCCGCCCTGTCGCTGCAGTTGCTCGATCTGTATTACGCGCACGGCGACGCTTCCAGGTTCGAAGCCGCCGCCGAAGCCATGTACGCGCACATTGCCGATCCGACCCAGCCGGAATGGCAGCAGGTGCGCGCGATGGGCGAACATCTGTGTCCGCACAATCCGCTGTTCGGCGGCCCCGAGAATCTGGCGGCGACCTTGCACGATACGCACGCCGCGGCCGAGCACGCGGAGCACGAACTGGCGCATGCGGACGACCTGCATGCAGGACATTTCGATGCGGGCGAATTCCACACCCAGGAAATGCCCAAGCTCGCCGAGGAAAGCTTCGATTTCGATCTGGCCGATCATGCCGCCTCCGTGCACTCGGAGCCTGCGCATACGGAACCGGCTCCGGCGCCGGCTCACGCGCCGCCGCCCGCGCCGATCCAGGCCGAAGCGCCAGCTGCCGCGCCCGCCGCGGGCAAGCCGGCCGAGGATTTCTTTGCCGGCGAAGACGCGATCGGCACCAAGCTCGACCTCGCCAAGGCCTATCTCGACATGGGCGATCCGGAAGGCGCGCGCTCGATGCTCGACGAGGTGATGGCCGAAGGCAACGACGCGCAAAAGGTCGAAGCGCGCAAATTGCTGGCGGAAATCGGATAACGGCGTACTCTCCGACGCTAGGGCCGGGCTTGCCCGGCCTTTTTTTTGGATACACATGCGCATCGCCCTGGGCATCGAATACGACGGCACCGATTTCCTCGGCTGGCAGCGCCTGGCGCACGGGTCGACGGTGCAGGGTGCGGTCGAAGCGGCGCTTTCCGACATCGCCGCCGAACCCGTGCAGGTGATCTGCGCCGGGCGCACCGACGCCGGCGTGCACGCGCGCAATCAGGTCATCCATTTCGACACCCAGGCCCAGCGCACGCCGCGCGGCTGGACGCTCGGCACCAACTCGCGCCTGCCGGCCAGCGTGGCGGTGCGCTGGGCGCGGCCCGTCGCCGACGATTTCCATGCGCGCTTTTGCGCGCGCGCAAGGCGCTATCGATACACCATCCTGAACCGTTCCACGCGCCCCGCACTGGAGGCGCGCTACGTGTGTTGGGAACGTGCCGTGCTCGATGCGGCCGCAATGCACGCGGCCGCGCAATACCTGATCGGCGAACACGACTTCTCCGCCTTCCGCACCGCCGCCTGCCAGGCGCGTTCGCCGCTGCGCTGCGTGCAGGCCATCACCGTCGCGCGCGAGGGCGACCGCGTCGTGTTCGACATCCAGGCGAATGCGTTCCTGCATCACATGGTGCGCAACATCGCCGGCAGCCTGCGCATGGTCGGCCGCCGCGAGCAGCCGCCGCAGTGGATCGAACAGCTCCTGGCCGGCCGCGACCGCACCAAGGCCGGGCCAACTTCCGCGGCGCTGGGCCTGGTCTTTCTCGGACCGTTGTATCCTGCGCAGTTCGGGCTTCCCGCCGAGGCGACCCTGCCATGAATCGCGTGCGCATCAAGTTTTGCGGCGTCACCCGCGTGAACGATGCGCGGGCCGCCTGTGCGCTGGGCGTGGATGCGATCGGATTCGTGCTCACGCGCCGCAGCGCGCGCTGCGTTGCGCCTGCGCTGGCGCGCGAGATCCGCCGCACGCTGCCGCCGTTCGTCGCGGCGGTCGCCTTGTTCATGGACGACGAACCCGGATTCATCGCCGACGCCGTGGCGACCGTGCAGCCGGACCTGCTGCAGTTCCACGGCCGCGAGACCCTGGACGAATGCCTGCGTTACGAAGTGCCTTACCTGAAAGCCATCGCGATGGACGGCGGCGATCCCGTGCGCGAGTTGCACGAACACACTGCCGCTGTCGGTTTCCTGCTCGACGCGCACGCGCCGGGCTCGCCCGGCGGCGGCGGACGTGCGTTCGACTGGAAGCGCGTGCCGCGCGATATTCCCTTTTCTCTGATCTTGGCCGGCGGCCTGACCTGCGATAATGTCGGGTCGGCGATCCGTGCCGTGCGGCCGTATGCCGTGGATGTGTCGAGTGGCATCGAATCGGCGTCCGGCATCAAGGACGCGGAAAAAATGCGGCGTTTTGTCGAAGAGGTCGAACGTGCTGGCAGCGACGAAAGATAAACGTATACAAGTACCGGACTTTACGAAGTATCCGGACGTGCACGGGCGCTTCGGCGACTACGGCGGCGCGTATGTGGCCGAGACGCTGATGGCGCCGCTGGCGGAATTGACCGAAAACTACCTGCGCTTGCGCAACGATCCCGCCTTCGTCGCCGAACTCGATCGCGATCTGAAGCATTACGTCGGCCGGCCGAGCCCGATTTACCATGCCGAACGGTTGTCGAAAAGAATCGGCGGTGCGCAGATCCTGCTCAAGCGCGAGGATCTCAACCACACCGGTGCGCACAAGATCAACAACACCGTCGGTCAGGCCCTGGTCGCGCGGCATATGGGCAAGACCCGCATCATCGCCGAGACCGGCGCCGGCCAGCACGGCGTGGCCAGCGCCACGGTGGCCGCGCGCCTCGGTCTGGAATGTGTCGTCTACATGGGCGCGACCGACATCGAGCGCCAGAAGATCAATGTCTATCGGATGAAATTGCTCGGCGCGACCGTGGTGCCGGTGACCTCCGGATCGAAAACCTTGAAGGACGCGCTCAACGAAGCGCTGCGCGACTGGGTGACCAATGTCGCCGGCACGTTCTACATCATCGGTACCGTCGCCGGGCCGCATCCGTATCCGATGATGGTGCGCGACTTCAACGCCGTGGTCGGCCGCGAGGCGCGTGCGCAGATGCTCGCCGAATACGGGCGCCTGCCGGATACGCTGGTCGCCTGCGTTGGCGGCGGTTCGAACGCGATCGGCCTGTTCCACGCCTTTCTCAACGACGCGAACGTCGCCATCGTCGGCGCGGAAGCGGCCGGCGATGGCATCGCCACGGGCCGCCACGCCGCATCGCTGGCCGCCGGGCGTCCGGGCGTGCTGCACGGCAATCGCACTTATGTGCTGTGCGACGACAATGGCCAGATCACCGAAACGCATTCGGTTTCGGCCGGGCTCGACTATCCCGGCGTCGGTCCCGAGCACGCCTTTCTCAAGGACACGGGCCGTGCCGAATACGT
>JAJXWU010000203.1 GCA_021781425.1 Pseudomonadota bacterium | reverse complement strand
AATGCGGTATGACGATCGAGCCGCCAACCACCAACCCGACGCTGAACACCTCGAAGAACTCGTCGCGCGTCACACCGGCCTTGCGGCATTCGGCGATGTGATACGAAATGCAATCGTCGCAGCGCAACACGAGCGAGGCGACGAGACCGAGCATTTCCTTGGTTCGCACCGGCAGCGCGCCGTCCTTGTAGGTTTGCGTGTCCAGGGCGAAGAAGCGCCGCACGGCCTGGTTGTCGTGCGCGAGGATGCGCTCGTTCATGCGTTGGCGGAATGCCACGAACTCGTCCACCCGCTTGCCGCTCATGCGCCGCTCCCGATGAGTTTCGCCAACTCGCCGCTGCGCTCGGCCGCGACCAGGTCCTCGAAGCCGCCGACATGGCGGTCGTTTACAAAAATTTGCGGGACCGTACGCCGCTGCGCCCGCGCGAGCATTTCCTCGCGCCGCGTCGCGTCGAGGTCGACGCGGATTTCCTGGTAGTCCAGGCCCTTGCTTTTGAGCAGGTTTTTTGCCGCCACGCAGTAGGCGCAGTTGGCGCTGGTGTACATCTGGATTTTCGGCATGACCAAATAACCTCTGAATAACCTGCGCTTGGCAGCTCGCAACGGTTAATCAGAGGTTACCGAACTAGTAGTGACTAGCCAATCTTCTCACTTTCGCGCCCGGATGTTAACGCCGGCAAAACGTGCGGCAGGCGACAATGGCCGCCATCGACCGGCTGCGTTATCGTGTCGCATCCGCCGCGGTTTTCCAATCATGCGCAATTCACCGTCCATCGCTGCGTTGACCCTCGCCTGCACGTTGCTGGCCGGAACGCCCGCGCACGCCATCGATACCAAACTGCCGGAAATGGGCAGTTCGGCCGCGACGATCGCTTCGCCGGAGGAACAGCGCCAGTACGGCTTCTACGTCCTGCACGAGCTGCGCAACCAGGGCATGGTGCTGGACGACGCCCTGCTCACCGACTACATCAATGCGCTCGGCTACCGGCTGGTGTCGTACAGCCCGCAGCCGAACCAGCCGTTTACCTTCTTCGTGGTCAACGATCCGTCGATCAATGCGTTCGCCCTGCCCGGCGGTTTCGTCGGCGTCAACGCCGGACTCATCACCACCACCGCGAACGAAGATGAACTTGCCGCCGTGCTCGCTCATGAGATTTCGCACATCACCCAGCAGCATCTGGTGCGCACAGTCGAGGCCGAGCAGAAATACGCGCCACTGATGGTGCTGGCGATGGTCGGCGCGATCGTCGCCTCGACGCACACGAGTCCCGGCAGCACAAGCAACGCGGACGTCGGCGCCATGGCCACGGCGACCGGGTTGATGCAGCAGATGCAGATCAACTTCACCCGCGCCGACGAGGAAGAAGCCGACCGCGTCGGCATCCAGACCCTGGCCAAGGCCAACTTCGATCCGGATGCGATGGCCGGGTTCTTCCAGCGCATGCAGCAGGCGTTGCGCCCGGGCTTCGATGAAAACGACGTGCCGGCGCTGCTGATGGATCATCCGGTCACGCTCAAGCGCATCAGCGAGGCCAAGGCGCGCGCCCTCGTGGTGAAGAAGGAAGAGGCGCAGCGCCGCGCATCCCTGGCGAGCGCGCGCGCGGTCGGCGCGCAGGTATCGCCGATGCTGCAATTTCCCGGCAGCCACCTGAGTTCCAGCGCAATGGCAGCGGAACTGGCGCGCCCCTCTGAAACCCCGGCGCAACAGCATGCGCGCTCGGAAGCCTATTACGAGCTCATGCGCGAGCGCGTGCGCGTGCTGGCCTCGACTCAGCCGACCCGGACCGCAATCTACTATTCCGACAACCTGCACAACACGCCTGGATTCGGCACGCTCCCCAACCGCTACGGTCAGGTGCTCGCGCTGGTGCGCGCCGGCGACGCGAAGAAAGCCGTGCCGCTGGCGCTGAAATTGGCTGGCGAACATCCCGACAATCTGGTTCTGCAACTGGCCGTCGGCAGCGCCGAGGCGATGTCCGGCGCGCGCGCTGCCGCCCTCGCGCGTTACTCCGCCCTCGAAGGCGATTATCCCGACAACCGCGCCCTCGTGCTGGCGCATGCGCAGGCACTGCTGCAGGTCAACGATCTGGCCAGCGCGAAGCTCGCGCAGAAGCTGCTGCGCCCGCAACTGTCGAGCGACGACGAGGACCCCGAGCTGCAGACGGTGTTCGCGCGCGCCTGTGAAATCGCCGGCGACCGCGTGCGCGCGGGCGAAGCGCACGCCGATGCCGCCTATCTCAACGGCCGCGCCGAGGATGCGTTGAACCAGCTCAAGGATCTGGACAAGCGCAGCGATCTCGACTACTACCAGCGCGCACGCATCGAGGCGCGCATCGCGCAGATCACGCCGGTGGTGCTGGAGCTGCGCCGGCGCAAGATCCGGCCGGAAGATCAAGGCAAGTTCGCTTTCGGCAGTTCCGCGCAACCGAACTGAAACCTGCGTCGGCACGGATTCGGTATTATCGCGGTCACATGACCGCCCGACGCAAACCCCAATCCCCCGAACTGCACCTCAACCGCGAGCTGGCCCAGCTCGAATTCAACGTGCGCGTGCTGGCGCAGGCGCAGGACGCGCGCGTGCCTCTGCTCGAACGCCTGCGTTACCTGTGCATCACCAATTCCAACCTCGACGAGTTCTTCGAGGTGCAGGTCGCGATCCTGCGCCACCATGTCGCCTTCGGCGACGCCGTTCCGGGACCCGACGGACTGCCGCCCGCCGAGGCGCTCGGCCGCATCCGCACACGCGCGCTCGATCTGGTGCGCGAGCAGTACGCGCTGTGGCACGAAGCGCTGTTGCCGGACATGGAACGCGAAGGCATCCGCTTTCCCGAACGCGCACGCTGGACCGCCCGACAGCGCCGCTGGCTGCAGGAATATTTCCGCAGCGAGGTGCTGCCCGTGCTGTCGCCGCTCGGCCTCGACCCCGCGCATCCGTTCCCGCGCATCCTCAACAAGAGCCTGAACATCGCCGTCGCCCTGCGCGGCACCGATGCGTTTGGCCGCGAGGGACACATCGCGCTGGTGCGTGCGCCGCGCTCGCTGCCGCGTCTCGTGCGCCTGCCGCCGGAGGTCTGCGCGCAACCCTACGAATTCGTGTTCCTGTCCAGCATCCTGCTGCAATTCGTCGACGAACTGTTTCCCGGCATGCGCGTCAAGGGCGCCTATCCGTTTCGCGTCACCCGTAACAGCGAGCTGTTCGTCGACGAGGAGGAAGTCGAGAATCTCGCCCACGCGTTGCGCGACGAACTGCGCGGACGCGGCTTCGCGCGCGCCGTGCGTCTGGAGATTTCCGAAACCTGCCCGAAAGGCGTCGCCGAATTCCTGATGCGCAATTTCGAGCTGGACGAAACCCAGGTCTACCGCTGCAACGGGCCAGTGAATATCCACCGCGTCGCCGCGGTCTACGACCAGATCGAACGCCCCGATCTGAAATTCGTGCGCTTCACGCCGCGCGTGCCGGAGGCGCTCGCCGCCGAACGCAACCTGTTCGAGGTGATTGCCGAGCGCGATATCCTGCTGCACCATCCGTTCGAGTCGTTCGATACCGTGATGGAACTCGTGCGCCAGGCAAGCACCGATCCGCACGTGCTCGCGATCAAGCAGACCCTGTACCGTACCGGTGCGGATTCGCCGCTGGTGGCGCTGCTCATCGACGCCGCGCGCGCGGGCAAGGACGTCACCGTGGTGGTCGAACTGCGCGCGCGCTTCGACGAGGAACAGAACATCGCCTTCGCCAACCGCTTGCAGGAAGCCGGCGTGCAGGTCGTCTACGGCGTGGTCGGCTACAAGACCCACGCCAAGATGCTGCTGATCGTGCGCCGCGAACACGGCACGCTGCGCCGCTACACGCACCTGTCCACCGGCAACTACCACCATCTGACCACGCGCCTGTACACCGACTTCGGCCTGATGACGGCGGACGCCGAGATCGGCAGCGACGTGCACGACCTGTTCCAGCAGATTTCGGGGCTGGGACCGGCGATCCGACTCAAGCGCCTGCTGCAATCGCCGTTCACGCTGCACAAGCGCGTGCTGGAGATGATCCAACGCGAAATCACGCACGCGCGCGCAGGCCGTCCGGCGCGCATCGCCGCCAAGATGAATGCGCTCAACGAGGCCGGCGTGGTCGAGCTGCTCTACAAGGCCTCGCAGGCCGGCGTCCGCATCGATCTGATCGTGCGCGGCGCCTGCACGCTGCGCCCCGGCGTCAAGGGACTTTCCGAAAACATCCGGGTGCGTTCCATCGTCGGCCGCTTTCTCGAACACAGCCGCGTCTACTGGTTCGCCAATGGCGGTGCTGCCGAAATCTGGTGCGCCAGCGCCGACTGGATGGAGCGCAACCTGCTGCGCCGCATCGAGGTATGCTTTCCGATCCGCGATGCCGAACTCGCGCAGCGCGTCTACGACGAGGCGCTGGAGAATTACCTGGCCGACAACACGCAAGCCTGGCTGCTGGATGCGGCCGGCCACTACGAGCGCGCGACGCCGGGCGCGGACATGCCGCACTCCGCGCAGACCGCGTTGATGGCGAAGCTGTGTCCATGAACGCGCGCGCCGAACGCAGGAACGCCGCCGCGCCGCCGCGAATCGGTGAGGGCGAACTGCTCGCCGCCGCCGATATCGGCTCGAACAGCTTCCATCTCGTCGTCGCGCGCTACGAACACGGCGAACCGCGCGTGATCGACCGTCTGCGCGAAAACATCCGCCTCGCCGCCGGACTCAGATCCGACGGCAGTCTCGACGATGTCCATCGCGATATGGCCATGGCCTGCCTGGCGCGCTTCGGCCAGCGCCTGCGCGCGATGCCGGCCGCGCGCGTGCGCGCCGTGGCCACCAACGCGGTACGGCGCCTTGCCGCACCGGAGCGTTTTCTCGCTCCGGCAGAGGTCGCGCTCGGCCATCCCATCGAGGTGGTTTCCGGCCGCGAGGAAGCGCGCCTGATCTACCTCGGCGTCGCCCACGGCATTGCCGACGCGCCGGGACGACGCCTGGTCGTCGACATCGGCGGCGGCAGCACCGAATTCATCATCGGCGAACGCCTGGAACCGCTGAAAAAGGAAAGCCTGCAAGTCGGCTGCGTCGCCAGCACCCTGCGTTTTTTCGGCGACGGCAAGCTCACGCCCCGGCGCTGGCAGCAGGCGCAGACCGACATCGCCATGGAATTGCAGCAATTCGCTGCCGACTACCGCGCCTTCGGCTGGGACGAGGCGATCGGCTCGTCCGGCACGGTGCGCGCGATCGATGCGGTGCTGCACGAAGCCGGCTGGAGCGATGCCGGCATCACCCGCGCCGCGCTCGAACGTCTGCGCGACGCGGTGATCGCTTGTGGAAATGTGGATAGCGTGGTACTGCCGGGATTGAACGAGGATCGCGCCGGCATCTTCGCCGGCGGCGTGGCGATTCTCGAAGCGGCTTTCGCCGCGCTGGGCATCGAGCGCATGCGCGTGGCCGAAACCTCCATGCGCGAAGGCCTGCTCTACGACATGATCGGGCGCGCCGAGCATCGTGACCCGCGCCGCGCCAGCATCGACGCGCTGGCGCTGCGCTACGCCGTCGATCGCGCCCACGCCGCACGCGTGGAAGCCTGCGCACTGGCATTGTTCGATCAGGTCGCCGCGGAATGGCAACTGGGCCCGACCGAACGCGACTGGCTGGGCTGGGCCGCGCGCATCCACGAAATCGGTCTGGCCATCGCGCACAGCCAGCACCACAAGCATGGCGCCTACATCGTCGAGCATTCGGATCTGGCCGGTTTCGCCCGCCACGAGCAACTCGTGCTCGCGGTACTGCTGCGCTGCCAGCGGCGCAAGCCCGACGCGGCCGCCGTGCGCGCATTGCCCGAGCGCCTGCGTCTGCCGGCGTCACGCGCCATCGCCCTGTTGCGCCTGGCGGTACTGTTGCAGCGCGCGCGCGAACCCGCCGCACCGCCGCCCGCCGCCTTGCACGCCGACGGCCAGACCCTGCAATTGACCCTGCCGCGCGCGTGGCTCGACGCACACCCGCTGACCGGCGCCGATCTGGAACAGGAGCGCGCCTACCTCAAGCCGCTGGATATCAAGCTGCACATTGCGGCAACGTAAGGCATCCCTGTTTGAACTCCGTTCGCCCTGAGCGTAGCTCGCTCAGCGCGAACGGGAAATTTCAGCTTGAACGCGCACAATTCTCGCTTGACCGCGCAACCCTGCCGCATTCTGCGTATCATGCGTTTTCCGTTTCCCAGTCCTTGGAGAGCCTGCCATGCTCAAGCATCTGATTGCCACACTCGTGCTGCTCGTTCCCGCCGCCGCCTTCGCTGCGGCGCCGGCCGCCAAGCCGGCGGCGAAAACCGCCGAGCCGGCCAAGACCGAGGCCGCCGCGCCCGCACCCGCGGCCAATCCCAAGGTGCTGCTGCACACCAGCATGGGCGA
>JAJXWU010000156.1 GCA_021781425.1 Pseudomonadota bacterium | reverse complement strand
CTCGGTGCCGAGATATTCGACTTGGGCGCCGCGCTCCTTGTAGCCGATCAGCGAACCGGCGATGGGCGCGTCGTCAGCCAGCGATTTGGCGTCGTCGTCGGAGATGCGTTCGGGATCGCGCCGGCCCTGGAACGGTGAAATCTGCCAAGCCTCATGACCGTCCCATGCCTGCACCTGGGTCAGACCCTGCACGGTCGCCTCGGTACGGATCGAATCCGGCGCCTGCTTGTATTGCACGAAGGTCAGGTCGATCGAGCCGAAACCGCCGATGAAGCGCATCTTGCCTTCGGCCTTGAGCGTCTTGATCGCCTCGAGCTTGTCCAGTCCACCGCGCGCAGCGGCGTTCCTGGCGATCAGTTCATCGGCCGTCAACGCCTGCGCCGAAACGGCCGCAAGCAATCCCGCGGCACCCAGCGCCGCCACGCAAGCCTTGAGCATGGAATCCTCCCGCAACGCTTTCTCGTGAAAGTCCGGCGAGCTTACTCCGGCGGGAGGAGGTTGCTATAGGGCTAAAGTCACGTTCACACCTCCAGCCGATCATCCGGTCGCGCAACGATGGCATACAGAGCGGGCATCAGGAACACGCTGAGCGCCAGGCGCGTGAGCATGCCGGCGACGATGACCAGCGCGAACGGGCGCTGCGAATCGGTGCCGACGCCGCTGGCGAGCGCGGCAGGCAGGAGGCCGAACGCGGCGACCAGTGCGGTCATCATGATCGGGCGCAGGCGCAGAATCGCGCCTTCGCGAATCGCTTCCTGCAGCGGCATGCCGCTTCGGCGCAGCTCGTTGACGTAGGAGATGTAAACCACGGCGGTCAGCACCGAGACGCCGAACAGCACGATGTAGCCGATGCCGGACGACACCGAGAACGGCGTGTCGGTGAGCCATTGTGCGACGATGCCGCCGGCCGGCGCCGAGAGCAGCACGCCGAGCACGGTGATGAACGGAAACTTGATGTTGCCATAGAGCACGAACAGCAGCAGGAAGATCACGAACAGCGTCACCGGCAAGATCACACCCATCTGCGCGCGTGAGGCGGTGTATTCCTTGTATTCGCCGCCCCAATCCAGGCGATAGCCCGACGGCAGCTTCACGTTCCGGGCCACTTGCGTCATCGCGTCGCCCACGGCGCCGGCGAGGTCGCGACCGCCCACCGAGAATTGCACGCCGATGTAGCGCGAATTGTTTTCGCGATAGATGAACGAAGCGCCGTCAGTCACGCCGATCTGCGCGAATTCCTTGAGCGGAATCTGCGCGCCGTCCGCCGTCGTCACCGGAATAGCGCCGATTTCCTGGGGATTGTCGCGGTAGCGGCGATCAAGCCGCACGACCAGGTCGAACTGTTTTTCGCCTTGCACGACCTGGGTCGCCACGCTGCCGCCGATCGCGGTCTCGATCAGGCCATTGACGTCGTCGACGTTGAGGCCATAGCGCGCGAGCTTGGCACGGTCGAGCCGGATGCTCAGGCTTGGCTGACCGAGCTCGTGAACCAGGGTCACGTCGCGGATGCCGCGCACGTGTTCGAGTACCTGCTTGATCGCCTTGCCCTTGTCCTGCAGGGTTTGCAGATCGTGGCCGAAGATCTTCACCGCGAGCGCGCTCTTCAGGCCGGTTTCGGCTTCGTCCACCGCGTCTTCGGCCGGTTGCGTGTAGTTGAACTGGATTCCTGGAAACGCTTGCAGCCGCTTGTCGATCGCGGCGATCAGGTCGGCCTTGTCGCGGTATTTTCCCTGCCATTGCGCGTACGGTTTCAGGCCGACGAAAAACTCGTCGTTGAAGAAGCCGGTGGAATCGGTGCCGTCGTCGGGCCGGCCCAGCTCCGAGGTCACCGTGGTGACCACGGGAAACGAGCGCAGAATCGCGCGGATTTGCGGCGAGATTTTCGCGGCCTCATCGTACGAGATGGTGTAGGGCATGGTCGCGCGGACCCACAGCGCGCCTTCGTCGAGCTTGGGCATGAACTCGGCGCCAATCGTCGGCACCAGCAGCAGCGTCAACGCGAGGACGGCCGCACAGCCGAGTGTCGTAGCCCACGGCCGCACCAGGCATCTGTCCAATCCACGCGCGTACACCGACTTGATCCAATCGAGGACGCGATTGCGCCGTTCGCGCACGCCGCGGGCCATCAACCACGAGCACAGCACCGGCAACAGCGTCAAGGTGACGATCAGCGAGCCGATCAGGGCGAAGATCATGGTGTCGGCCATCGGCTTGAACAGGGTGCCGGACGGCCCGGTAAGCACATAAATGGGAAGGAAACTCGCCACGATCACCGCGACCGCGTAAACCAGAGGGCGATCGACTTCCGCTGCGGCGTCCTTGATGACTTCGACGAGTTCCGCCGCACGCAGCGGCGCGCCTTCACGTAGTGCGAGTTGGCGGAAAATGTTTTCCACCATGAAGATCGCGCCGTCCACGAGGATTCCGAAATCGACCGCGCCGATGGACAGCAGATTCGCCGATGCGCCCTGCAGATCCAGACAACAGAACGCGAACAGCAGCGACAATGGAATCGTCACTGCGACGATCAGGCCGGCGCGGAAATCGTAGAGGAAGAAGACCAGCACGACGACGACCAGCAACATGCCATGCAACAGGTTGCGCTGCACGACTTGTGTCGTTTCGTGGATCAGGTTGCTCAAGTCGTAGAACGGATGGACTTTCACATCCGGCGGCAGAATCGCGGAATTGATTTCCTGCGTCTTCGCTTCGATGCGGCGGAGAACGTTCTGCGTTTTTTCGCCGGTGCGCATCAGGATCACGCCTTCGACGGCGTCGTTGCGGTTCATGTAACCGAATTCGCCAAGCCGCGGCGCGATGCCGATGTGCACGCGGCCGACGTCCTTCACCAGCACCGGCGTGCCGTTGTGCACGGCGAGCACGGTGTTGCCGATGTCTTCGAGCGTTTCGATGCGGCCGAGTCCGCGCACGTAATAGAACTGACCGCCCTGCGAATAGAAACCACCGCCGGCGTTGCTGTTGTTGGCGGCGAGTGCGGCTTGCACCTGCACGATCGACAGCCCGGCCGCGGCGATTTTCGCCGGGTCGAGCAGCACCTGATATTGCATGGTGCCGCCGCCGAAGCCGGAATCGTCGGCGACGCCCGGCACGGAGCGGTATTGCGGCGCCACGATCCAGTCGTCGATGGTCTTGAGTTCCATCGGCGAGCGGTCCGAACTTTCCAGCACGTAGCGGTAGATCAGTCCCGACGGCGAGGACAGCGGCGAGATCGATGGCGCGACGCCGGCCGGCAGGTTGATGCCGGCGAGGCGGTTGAACACGCGCTGGCGCGCGAAATAATTGTCGGTGCCACCGTCGAAGGTCAGCGTGACATCGGACAGACCGTACAGCGAGATCGAACGCTTGGTCGACAGTTTCGGAATGCCGTTCATCGCCAGCTCCACCGGCACGGTGATCAGGCGTTCGATTTCCTCGGCTGAATGTCCAGGCCACTGCGTGATGATCTCGACCATCGGCGGCGACAGATCCGGATACGCATCCATCGGCAGACGCTGCAGCGACCACCAGCCCGCGCCGAACAGGATCAGCGCGAGCAGCGTCACGAGAAAGCGCTGCGCCAGCGCGGCCGCGACGATGCGGTTGATCAGCGAGGGCGTGCGCAGTTGCGCGCCGCTGGGCAGAGCCTGGCCGCTCATTGGGTTTCGATGAAGCGCAGGAAGATGCCGCCTTGGGCGACGACCTGCTCGCCGGCCTTGAGGCCCGAATCGATCTGATAGCGGTCGCCATCGCGATAACCGGGCGTGACATGCCGGCGCGCGAAACCGCCGTCGGCCTGCGCCACGTAGACGAAGGGCAGGTTCTCGTCGTCGCGCAGGACCGCCGACACCGGCACGAGCAGACCGCTGCTTTGCGTGGCCGACACGAGCGTCACGGGCACGTACATCTGTTTTTTAAGGACGCCGTGCGGATTGTCGACGGTCACGCGCGCGGCGACCGAACGCGTGTTCGGATCGACCTCGGCGGCAATGTTCGTCACCCTGCCCTTCAACGTCGCGCCGCCGACCTCGATTTCGGCGCCGTCGCCCACGCTCACGTGGCCGACGTCACCGCCGAAAATCTGCGCCTGCACCCACACGCGTGAAAGATCGGCGATGGTAAAACACGCCGTGGTTCCGGCCTGCAGCAGTTCCCCCGGCGTGATCAGCCGTTCCACCACGATGCCGTCGAGTGGCGCGCGAATCGCGCCGCCGGGAAACGTCACGTCCTTGCCGCTACCGATCGCATCGATGGATTGGGCGTCCACGCCGAGCGCTGCCAGCGCCTGCCGCGCCGCGTCGCGGTCGGACTCGGCGCCGATCGCATCCGATTGCGCCTGCGCAGCCTCGCGCGCGGACACGCCCTTGTGCGCGAGCAGGTCCTTGTCCACGTCGGCGATGCGTCGCGCGTTCTTCGCGGCGGCCTCGGCCTTGCGGTACGCGCCCACCGCGGCGGCGAAATCCGGCGAATCCACGTATGCGAGCGCCTGCCCTTTTTTCACGCGATCGCCCGGCGCGACCAGCAATTTCGCGACCGGACCGGAAATCGGCGCGAGCATGCCGGTCGCGCGATCCTCGTCGAAATCGACCGTGCCCGAGGTCTGCACCGATTTGCGGAAATGCTCCTCGGCCACGGTATACAAGTGGATATGTTGCCGCTGTTCCGCCGTGAGTTTCACGTCGTTCGGGGTCGTCGCCGCCGGCGGGCTCACGCCCGCTCCCGACGAGCAGCCGCCGAGCAGAAACACGGCCGCGGCAAGCGGCAAATTCCAGATGGAGGAACGAACGGCTTCAATCTTCATGGTCTTTCCCGGGTAAATCCGTGCGGCGCCACCAGCCGCCGCCGAGCGCCAGATACAGCGCCGCGGTGTCGGCGTAACGGTTGGCCTGCGCCTGAATCAGGGCGATGCGCGCCTGTTGCCAGGCCTGTTCGGCGTTGAGCAGCGACAGATAACTCGCGTATCCCGCCTGCCATTGACGTTGCGATAGATCGAGCGTGACCTTGGCCGCATCGGCCGCCGCGGCTGCGGCCTTCAAGGCGTGCGCGTCTTCGTCCAGCGCGCTCAGCGTATCGGCGACATTCTGAAATGAGGTCAACACAGTGCTGCGGTACTGGGCGGCCGCCTGCACAAGCTGCGCCTTGGCCGCGCGCTCGGCGTGCAGCAGCTTGCCGCCCTCGAAGATCGGCGCGGCGAGATCGAGGCCGACGCCCCAGAAACCGGTCCCGGATTTGAACACGTTGCCGATTTCCAACGCCGTACTGCCGGCGTTCGCGCTCAAGGTGATCTGCGGCAGGCGGCTGGCGATGGCGACGCCGACCTGCGCGCTGGCCGCATGCCAATTCGCGCGGGCCTGACGCACGTCGGGCCGCTGCTCGACCAGTTGCGAAGGCAGGCTCAGCGGCAAATCCTGCGGCAAGCTCAAGCTGGCCAGATCGAAGTCGGCTTGTGCCTGTGCTGGAAATTCCCCTGCCAGTACCGAGATGAGGTGCCGCTGTTGCGCTAGCTGTTTGCGCAGCGGCGGCAGGCCCGCTTGCGTCTGCGCGAGCTGCGACTCCTGCGCGGCCAGATCGAGGCGGCTTGCGTAGCCTTTGTCGTATTGATACTGCAGCAACTTGACGGACTGCGCTTCGATATCGACAAGCTGCTCGGTCGCCTTGACCTGTTCGCGCAGCGAGGCTGCGCCGACTACCGCGGTGACGACATTCGCGCTCAGCGCGATGTGCGCCGCGATCAGCTGGAAGCGTGCGGCCCGGGCCTGCGCCTGCAGCGATTCGACGCTGCGTCGATTCAGGCCGAATACGTCCGGCACGTAGGAAATGTTCAGTTGCGGTGTGAACAGGCTGTACAGGAATTCCTGCGGCACCGCCGGGAAATTGGGCGCCGGCGCGAGCAGCGTCGACTGCTTGTTGCGCGATGTGGAAAACTCGGCCGACACACTCGGGTAATACTCGCCGCGTTGAGCGAGCGCGTTCTCGCGCGCCACGGTCAACGCCGCACGCGCGGCGGCGAGATCCGGATTGTTCTTCAGCGCGTTCACGATCAGCGCATTCAGGGGCGAGGAATGGAACAGCGTCCACCAGTCCCCCGGAATATCTGCGCCCGCGGTGAAACGCTGCGCCGCACCCCCGGCGACCGGCGCGCTGACCGTTTTCGCGGGCGCGTGCCCGGGCGCGTACGTTTTCACGGACGGTGCATCCGGCTTGCGAAAATCGGGGCCTGCCGCGCAGCCGGCAAGCAACAGCGCAGCTGCGCCGGCGCCGATGAACCCACGCCGCGCCACGCTCGCCCAGATTGCCGCTTCGAGGTTCCGGATTGCCATGCCGATTCCGCCGCGACCGGCGGAGCCGGTCATGTAACGATATATCGTATCAGAAGATCGTTGCAAATGCCGGAACCGCCAGTTCTTCGAATTCCCTATCGA
>JAJXWU010000034.1 GCA_021781425.1 Pseudomonadota bacterium | reverse complement strand
AGCGGCAACGACCTGCATTACCGCGGCTACGATATCCTGGAGTTCGCGACGACCTCCGAGTTCGAGGAAATCGCGCACCTGCTCGTCCACGGCAAGCTGCCGAACACCGCGGAACTTGCGGCGTACAAGGCCAAGCTCAAATCCCTGCGCGGGATTCCGGCAGCGGTGAAGGCGGTGCTGGAACAGATCCCTGCGTCCGCGCATCCGATGGACGTGATGCGCACCGGCGTCTCGGCGCTTGGCTGTGCGCTGCCGGAAAAGGACGACCACAATCATCCCGGCGCACGCGACATCGCCGACCGGCTGATGGCGTCGCTGGGTTCGATCCTGCTTTACTGGTACCACTTCGCGATCAATGGTCGGCGCATCGACGTGCAAACCGACGACGACTCCATTGGCGGGCATTTCCTGCATCTGCTGCACGGCGAAAAGCCCAGCGCACTGTGGGTGCGCGCGATGCACACATCCTTGATCCTCTACGCCGAACACGAGTTCAACGCCAGTACGTTCGCCGCGCGCGTCATTGCCGGTACCGGCAGCGACATGTACTCGTGCATCGCCGGCGCGATCGGCGCGCTGCGCGGACCCAAGCACGGCGGCGCGAACGAGGTCGCGTTCGAGATCCAGAAGCGTTACGACACGCCGGACGAGGCCGAGGCCGATATCCGCGCACGCGTCGAAAACAGAGAAGTCGTGATCGGCTTCGGCCATCCGGTCTACACCACCGGCGATCCGCGCAACAAGGTGATCAAGGACGTGGCGCGCGAGTTGTCGGCGGATCGGAAGAACATGAAGATGTTCGACATCGCCGCGCGCCTGGAGTCGACGATGTGGGAGATCAAGAAGATGTTCCCGAACCTGGACTGGTTCAGCGCGGTGAGCTACCACATGCTGGGCGTGCCGACCGCGATGTTCACGCCGCTGTTCGTGATCTCGCGCACGTCGGGTTGGTCTGCGCATGTGATCGAGCAGCGCATCGACGGCAAGATCATCCGCCCGAGCGCGAACTACACGGGGCCGGAAAACCTCAAATTCGTGCCGCTGGAAAAGCGCTGAATTTCGCTCAGTGCAGCTGCGTAAACAGTGCGACCACATAGGCGCAGAACACGCCCGCGCCGAGCAGCGCTAGAAACTTGTGATAGCCATCGCGGCGCGTGATCAACGCCGTCGCCGATAGTGCGATGAAGCCGATCTGGAACGTCAGGTTCTCGCGTTCGGGCAGATGCCCATACAGCACCAGTTCCTTGGCCAAGCTCATCAGCAGAGCCAACACGAACAGGCCGAAAAACCAGTGCGTGTGCGTCCAGTAATGCGCGCGCAGATCGGTGTCGGTTTCGGCGGAAAAATCCGGCAGCACGATCGCCGCCAACATGTATTGCGCGATGGCTTGCGCCAATACCACGGCAAACGCGGCGAACGTCCATGACGTAACCTCGCGCAGGCTGAACATCGCCCACCAGCTTTGGATGTTGACCAGCAGCAGAGTTCCGGCCCATAGCGGTACGGGCCAGTACATGCGCACGCGCGAGCGCCACAGCACGATGCCGCGGAAGCCGGTGAGAATCTGCGTGATCGCCAGGCCGACGATGATCGACAGCAGCACCGAAAGATAACTGAACGCATCCATCGACATCGCTCCTCAGAGGCTTGCGCCCAGCCGGGTGCCCTGCGCGATGGCGCGCTTGGCGTCGAGCTCGGCGGCCACATCCGCCCCGCCGATCAGGTGCGTATCGATATTCGCCGCCTTGAGCACATCGTACAAATCCCGGCGCGGTTCCTGACCGGCGCAGATGACGATGTTGTCTACGTCAAGAATCTGCGGTTTGTCGTCGATGACGATATGCAGGCCGGCATCGTCGATGCGTTCGTAAGCGACGCCGCCCAGCATCTTCACCCCCTTCATCTTCAGCGCCGCACGATGTACCCAGCCGCTGGTCTTGTTCAGGCGTTTGCCTGGCGCGCCGGGCGTGCGTTGCAGAAGCCAGACTTCTCGCGGTGACGGCTCGGGCGCGGGTTTCGCAAGTCCACCGCGTTGCGCATAAGCTTGATCCACGCCCCATTCGTGCGACCAGCGCGCGATATCGGTGGTTGGCGAGGGCGCGGATTGGGTCAGGAATTCGGCCACATCGAAACCGATGCCGCCGGCGCCAATGATCGCCACGCGCTTGCCGACCGGCTTGCCGTGCAGGACGACATCGAGATAACTCAAGGTTTTCGCGTGATCGGCGCCGGGAATCGACAGTGCACGCGGGGCGACGCCGGTCGCGAGAATCACCGCGTCGTAGCCTTGCGTCTTCAGCGTTGCCGCATCCGCGCGCATACCGAGCCGGACATCGACGCCGAACTCGCCAAGCAGATTGCCCCAGTAGCGCAGCGGCTCGGCGAATTCCTCCTTGCCCGGAATGCGTTTGGCGAGATTGAACTGGCCGCCGATTTCGTTCGCCTGTTCGTACAGCGTAACGGCGTGACCGCGTTGCGCCAGTGTCGTCGCGCAGGCCAGTCCCGCCGGTCCGGCGCCGATCACGGCGAAGCGTTTCTTGCGCGTGCGAGGCGCATCCACCAATTCGGTCTCGAAGCACGCACGCGGATTCATCAGGCAGCTTGCGCGCCTGTTTTCAAACACATGATCTAGGCACGCCTGATTGCAGGCGATGCAGGGATTGATCAGCGCCGTGCGTCCCGCGCGCGCCTTGCTCACCCAGTCGGGATCGGCCAGCAGCGGTCGCGCCATCGAAACCATGTCGGCATCGCCGCGCGCCAGCACGCTTTCGGCGACTTCGGGCATGTTGATGCGGTTCGTGGTGATCAGCGGGATGCGGACGTGCTCCTTCATTTTCCGTGTGACCCAGGTGAACGCCGCTCGCGGCACGCTGGTCACGATGGTCGGCACGCGCGCCTCGTGCCAGCCGATGCCGGTGTTGATCAGAGTGGCGCCTGCGGCTTCGATCCGTTTGGCCAGCGCGACGATTTCGTCCCAGCGCTGCGCGTTGTCGACCAAATCCAGCATCGACAGGCGATAGATGATGATGAAATCGCTGCCGACGGCTTCGCGTGTGCGCCGCACGATCTCGATCGGCAATCGCTGACGCTTGTCGACGCTGCCGCCCCAGGCGTCGTCACGGCGATTCGTGCGTTCGACGAGGAACTGATTGATCAGATAGCCCTCGCTGCCCATGATCTCGACGCCGTCGTAACCGGCTTCGCGTGCGAGCTGCGCGCAGCGCACGAAATCGCGGATGGTGCGCTCGACGCCACCCGTCGATAACGCGCGCGGCGTGAACGGGGTGATCGGGGACTTGATCCGTGACGGCGCCACCGACAGCGGCTGATAGCCGTAGCGCCCCGCATGCAGGATCTGCAGACAGATGCGCGATCCCGCAGCGTGCACGGCCCGCGTTATCTGGCGGTGCGGCGCGACGTGCCAGGGCATCGACAGACGGCTGGAAAACGGTTTCAGCCAGCCGGCGATATTCGGCGAAAAGCCGCCGGTCACCATGAGCCCGACGCCACCGCGCGCGCGCGCGGCGAAGTAGGCGGCGAGTTTGCCGAAGTCGCGCGCATGATCTTCGAGTCCGGTGTGCATCGAGCCCATCAGCACGCGATTGGGCAGGGTGCAGAAGCCGAGGTCCAGCGCAGCAAACAAGTGCGGATAGGGCATTACGGCTGTGGCGGTCATCGCGTCGAACGTGCGTTTGAAAGTGCGCACGATGCCCGGATTTCGTCACGTCGGCAAGCCGCAATCGAAAAACGCCGGCTGAACGCAGCGATGGGACGGGTCAACAGGTTTCTGACTGCGGCGTTTTCCTGCACAACGGCCGCAATCGTGCGGCCGGATGCGAACGGAGAACGATCATGTTGATGCGCAAGCTGGCTTTGACAACGGCACTGGGTATCGCCGGACTTGGAGTGATGGTTTCGACGCCTGCATCGGCCGGCGTTGTCGTCGGCGTCGGCGTTGGATTGCCGGTCTTCGCGCCGCCTGCGCCGATCGTCGAGCGCGTCGCGGTGCGTCCGGGCCGCGTCTGGATTCCCGGTTACTGGCGCTGGGGCGGCGTGCGTTATGTCTGGGTCGGCGGATACTGGACGCATCCGCGTCCGGGTTACCGCTGGTATCCGTCGCGCTGGATCGGCTGCGGGCCGCGCTGGTGCTACCACCACGGCTACTGGGGCCGCTGAGGAACCGCTGTACAAGCCGCTGCGCTCGACATAATGTTCACGGCAGCGAATTCGCGTTCGCCGTTGCGCAGCAGGAACGACTTGGCCTCCCATGCCGCGGCCGCATCCATCGTTTCGAGCGCATTGAAGTTGCCGGAAACCAGGGTCGCGATGGGCAGACCGTCGCGATAGAGGATGCGCGATCCGGTCAGCGCGGGGACGGTGTTGCCGGCGACGATGCTGCCGACCAGATTCAACGGATCGGCGCCGCTGATGGCGACGAGTGCGCCAGCGTGCGCGCGTTGACGTACGGCGCGCAGCGGCGCTATCGCTTCCGGGAGCGCGAACTGTTCGCCGGACAGCCCGGCGATGAAGCGACCGCCACGGATCTCGCCGCGCGCTTCCAGACGCTGACACACGCGCAGCAACTCGCGCCACGGCGGCAGCCAGTCTGCTTCGCGCGCGAGCAGGCGCCAGCAGATGACGCCGTAGCGGCGCAGCAGGGTGCGGGCGAGATGCTCGACCGTTTCCGAACCGGTTTCGACAGCGGCAGGCGTCGTGCGTCGCAACAGCGACCATCTCCCCGCATCCGCTATTCCAAGCAGTGCCGTGCGACGTCCGCGGCGGCGGCTGGGAGACGGACGCTTGGATTGCGGGACCAGCAGCGCGCGCAGGCCGGCGAAACTGTCGGAGTTGATCAGTCCCGCGGCGACGAGTTCGGCGAGTGCCTCTTCGAGTTCGACGTGCAGCAAATGTGTGCCGGCGAGAAGTTCGTCGAAGAACGACGCCCCGTGACTGCGCAGGAAATCGGCGACCGTCTGCGCGCGCGAAGACAATGCCGGCATCGAATCGTCCGCGGGCGAACGCAGCGAATTCCACGGTGCAAGACTGCGCCGCTGCAGCAGCACGATCGGCGTCGCGCGTACCGGGCCGATGCCGTGTTCGCTGTCGCCGGATGCGCGCGGTCGCAGTCGCGACCAGACCACACGGCCGGCGGTGCACAGGTCGTCGAGCCATGAAATTTCGTAACCGGCGACGCGTGCCGGAAGGATTTCCGACTCCCAGGCCGCCGCCGGTGCCTCGAAGCCTTCCAGTTGCGCGAGCACGGCGGCGAGCGCGTCGGGGCCGCTGACCTGTGCGCCGGGCGCCACATGTTGCCATTCGAACAAGAAGCGCATGAAATCACGCGGATCAACCGGTTCGATCTCGCGGCGCAGACGGCGCACCGTGTAGCGATGAATCCGCGCGAGCAGGTGCCGGTCGCACCATTCTGCATCCGCCGGATTGGGCATCCTGCCGCAACCGTCGGGAAAACGGTCGCGGCCAAGCCGCGCCACGTTTTCCGAATCGCCAATGGCCGATTCGTTGGCACGTCCGTGTGCCGAGTCGGAGCCAGCCGCCGTCGTCGCCGTGAAGCGTCCTTGCATTACCGTGCCTTCGCGTTCCAGCGCCAGCAGGGCGACGTCGATTTCCATTTGTGGAAGATGCAGCAATATGGCGAGTTGCGAGGCTTGCACCGGGCCCAATCCGGTCAGGCGTGCGCGTAGGATATCGGCCAGCGCGGCTTCGCGGGTCCAGTCGCGTTCGGTGAATTCCGCCGGCGCCGCGACCGGCGGATCGAATGCGGCTTCGGCGAAGATCGCCCGAAACTGTGGCAGACGCTCGGTGGCGATGTGCAGATCAGCAAAGCGCGTCGCGCGTCGCTGAGCGATCAGCGTATCGAGCAGGGGCTGCCACGCCGGATTGTGCGCAAAATCGGTCTGCGTCAGAAAACCGAGTCCCATCAGCGCTGCATGCAATTCATCGGCATTCGCGGCTTCGGGCCATGCTTCTTCGCGCACGGCGGCGATTGCATCCGGATCGAGCCGGCCGAAATCGTCGGTCGATTCGATGTCGCCCCAGCGCCGCGACATCACCGCCTGGGTGCGGCGTTCCTCGAGTGGGGCGTCGTCGAGGAAGGCGTAGGGTCGCGCGCTCAGCACCTCGGCGGCGAGCGGTGACGGCGCGGTCAAATCCCGGCAGACGAATCGGACCTCGCCGCTTTCGAGGCGGCGCAGCAGCGCTTCGAGTCCGGCGATGTCCATCGCCGCATGCAGGCAGTCGCACACGGTCTGCGCGACCAGCGGATGATCCGGAATCTGGCGCTCGCCGACGATGTTTTCCAGACACGCGACCTGATCGGGAAAAACCGCGGCGAGCAGATCCTCGGATTTCATCCGCTGCAATTGCGGCGGCACTTTCGTGCCGCCGGCGAAGCGCGGCAGCGCCAGCGACGTCGTCGCGTTCCAGCGCCAGCGCACGCCGAACATCGGTGCGTCGAGCAGCGCCTGCGTCAGCACGTGACGGACCGAGTTGGAGTGCAGAAAGCGGGTGACGTCCTCGAGAGCGAAGCTGTGGCTGGTCGACAGCGACAGGATGATCGCGTCTTCGGTCGCAGCGGCCTGCAATTCGAAATTGAAGGTGCGGCAGAAGCGTTTGCGCAGCGCCAGTCCCCAGGCCCGGTTGATGCGACTGCCGAACGGCGCGTGGATGACGAGTTGCGTGCCGCCGGATTCGTCGAAGAAGCGTTCCATTGCCAGTTCCGTCTGCGTCGGCAGCATGCCGAACGCGGCCTTGGCGCCGCCGAGGTAGTCGACGATCTGGTGTGCGGCGGATTCGGACAGTCCGATTGCGCCGCTGAGCCAGGTTTGCGCGACGGCCGATCCGGCTTCGAGTTTTTCCGCGATCGTCTCGCGCAGCCGCGACACCGCGTACGACAGCTCGTCGCTGCGCCCGGGCGCCTCGCCAAGCCAGAATGGCAGCGTGGGCGGCATGCCTTGCGCATCCTCCACGCGCACGGTGCCGCGCTCCACGCGCAGGATGCGGTAGCTCGTGTTGCCCAGTTGGAAAATGTCGCCGGCCATGCTCTCGACCGCGAAATCCTCGTGCACCGTGCCGACCCGCGTAGCCGCAGGTTCCAGCACGACCTCGTAGTCGGCGGTGTCGGGAATCGCGCCGCCGGAAGTCAGCGCGGTCAGGCGCGCGCCGCGCCGCGCGCGCAGCACGCCGTTGACCGCATCGCGGTGAATATACGCGGCGCGCGGTCCGCGCCGCGTGCTGTAACCGTCGGCCAGCATGCGCACGATATCGGTGAACGCCTGCCGTGGCAGGCCGGCGAATGGGTACGCGCGCGTGACGAGCGCGTACAGTTCCGCTTCGTTCCACTCACGGCAGGCTACCTCCGCCACGATTTGCTGAGCCAGAACATCCAACGCATCGCGTTCGACACGCAAGGTGTCGAGCTCGCCGCGGCGCACGGCATCGAGCAGGGCCGCGCATTCGATCAGATCGTCGCGCGAGGTCGGAAACAGTCGCGCTTTCGGCGTGCCCTCGACCGCATGATTGGCGCGGCCGGCGCGTTGCAGAAACGTTGCGATCGAACGCGGTGAGGCGATCTGGCAGACCAGATCCACGTCGCCGATGTCGATGCCGAGTTCCAGCGAAGCGGTGGCGACGAGCGCACGCAGCTCGCCGCGTTTCAGGCGCTGTTCGGCGGCGAGGCGTTGTTCGCGCGCCAGGCTGCCATGATGCGAGGTGACGGCGTCCTTGCCGAGACGGTCGCTGAGGTTCTTGGCGACGCGCTCGGCCATGCGCCGCGTGTTGACGAAGATCAGCGTCGTGCGATGCGACTGGATCAGTTCCGCGAGACGGTTGTAGAGCAGTGTCCACACATCTGCCGACATCACCGCCGCGAGTGGCGATGGCGGAACCTCGATGGCGAGGTCGCGGTCGCGGGAATGGCCGGTGTCGACGATTTCGCAATGTGAATCAATGCAACAAGCCGTCCCTGGGATATCGTCCATTCGGCTTCCTGCCTCATTGTCGCGTGGCGCACGCGATGCGTTACTTTGCATCGCGTCAGCGCGCCACGCTCCACCCAGCAAGAATTTTGCGACTTCCGCAATCGGCTTTTGCGTCGCCGACAGGCCGATGCGCGTCAACGGCCGGCCGCACGATGCTTCGAGGCGTTCGAGCGACAGCGCCAGATGCGCGCCGCGCTTGCTCGGCGCGAGTGCGTGGATTTCATCGACAATCACGCTGCGCGTCGAGGCCAGCATGGCGCGGCCGGATTCCGAACCGAGCAGGATGTAGAGCGATTCCGGGGTGGTCACGACGATATGCGGCGGACGGCGCTTCATCGCGGCGCGCTCGCTTTGCGGCGTATCGCCGGTGCGCACGCTGGTACGGATCTCGACGTCGGGGAGACCCAGCTCGAACAATTTGTCGCGGATGCCGGCGAGCGGCGCTTCGAGATTGATGCGCACGTCGTTCGACAGCGCCTTGAGCGGCGAGACGTAGACGATGCGCGTTTCATCCGTGAGTTTTCCGGCGACGCCTTCGCGAACCAGTGCGTCGATCGCGGCGAGAAACGCGGCCAGCGTCTTGCCCGATCCGGTCGGCGCGGCGATGAGCGCGTGGCGGCCCGATCGGATCGCCGGCCAGGCCCGCTCCTGTGCGGGCGTCGGCGCCGGAAACGCGCCGCGGAACCAGGCCGCGACGGCGGGATGGAAATTTTCGAACGGCATGAGGGGATTGTCCTCCGCAGGGCCGGCCGAAGCTATCCGCGGCATGTCTCAGACCGTGAGATGACGGCGGAATCTGGCAAAATACGCCTCTTTTCCCGATCCCGGAATCTGCCATGAGCCATCACGATAGCCGTTCCGCCGTACGCCCCGAACCCGACCAGCCGATGGTCGATATCGCCGACTACGTCGCCGATTACACGATCGATTCGAAGGAAGCCTACGAAACCGCGCGCTACGTGCTGATGGATTCGCTCGGCTGCGCGATGCTGGCGATGAAGTTTCCCGAGTGCATCAAGCATCTCGGTCCGCTGGTACCGGGCGCGACACTGGCAGGAGGCGCGCGCGTGCCGGGCACGAGCTGGGAATTGGATCCCGCGCAGGCCGCGTACAACATCGGCGTACAGGTGCGCTGGCTCGATTTCAACGACACCTGGCTCGCGGCGGAGTGGGGCCATCCGTCGGACAATCTCGGCGCGATCCTCGCCGTGGCCGATTACCTCTCGCGTCGAAACCAGCGTGATGGCGGCAAGGCGCTGACGATCCGCGATGTACTCACTGCAGCGGTCAAGGCGCACGAAATCCAGGGTTGCTATGCGCTGAAGAACTCGTTCAACCGGGTCGGCATGGATCATGTGATCCTGGTGCGTCTGGCCTCGACCGCCGTTGTCACGCAGATGCTCGGCGGCGGGAAAGAGGAAATCGCCAACGCCGTTTCGCACAGCTGGATCGACAACGGCGTGCTGCGCACCTACCGCCACGCTCCGAATACCGGTCCGCGCAAGAGCTGGGCCGCCGGCGATGCCTGCCGCCGCGCGGTGACGCACGCGCTGAACGCGATCAAGGGTTGCGTCGGCTATCCGTCCGCATTGACGGCGAAGACCTGGGGTTTTTACGACGTCGCGTTCAAGGGCAAGGCGTTCGAGTTCGAGCGTGGCTTCGGCAGCTACGTGATGGAAAATGTCCTTTTCAAGATCAGTTTCCCGGCTGAATTCCACGCGCAGACGGCGGTGGAATGCGCGATGAAACTGCATGCACAGGTCGCCGGCAAGCTGGACAAGATCGAGCGGATCGAGATTGAAACCCAGGAAGCCGGCGTGCGCATCATCGACAAGACCGGACCGCTCGCCAATTACGCCGACCGCGACCATTGCATCCAGTACATGGTCGCCGTCCCGCTGATTTTCGGCCGTCTGACCGCCGACGATTACACCGACGCCGTCGCGGCCGATCCGCGCATCGATGCACTGCGCGGCAAGATGACGGTCAAGGAAAACCCGCCGTTCACCCGGGATTATTTCGATCCGGAAAAACGTTACATCGGCAATTCGGTGCAGGTTTTCTTCGCCGACGGCAGCAAGACCGAGAAAGTATCGATTGATTATCCGATTGGCCACCGCAAACGCAGGGCCGAGGGCATTCCGGTGCTGCTCAAGAAGTTCGAGACCGCCCTTGCCGGCCAGCTGCCTGCGCACCAGGTCCAGCGCATTCTCGCGGCCTGCAGCGATCCGATTGCGTTCGAGGCAATACCGGTGCCGCAGTTCATGGATTTGTTTGTCGTCTGATGTGCGAAAACGCAAATCCGGACAAGTACTTGACGTGGAATCGACGCCAGATGGGCTGACTGCATCCTGAACCGTACCGGCTGGAGCACTGACATCGGATTTGCTAGACTTTTACTGCTGGTGTTTCCGATGTGCTAACGTATAATTAACGCGACGCAGATACCGCAAGGTTTTGCGGCAAAAGTCGCGTGCCGCGCGAGCGGAGCGGACGCCAAAAAAATCTAGCTATTGAGGAGACTCTCCGATGAAACGTAATACCTTGTTTGTCCTGATCGCCCTGGGATTGGGCGGCGTGGGCGTCGCCAACGCCCAGGATGCCAGCAGCTGGTATCTGGCTCCGCGCATCGGCGTGAATGCACCCGACAGCAGCCGTACGACCCAGACTTCGCTTTTTTCCGGCATCGGCGCCGGAATGTGGGTCAACCCCAACCTCGCCGTCGATTTCGAATACGGCATCAACAACGCCCAGTTCAAGGATAGTTCCCCGCGCGCCGGCCATCAGTGGGAAAGCGTGCAGCTCGACGTCGCCGCGCGCTGGTTCTTCGGCGAGATCGGCTCCGGCTGGCGTCCGTACCTGATGGGCGGCGTCGGCGCACTGCGTCACAAAGCCTTCTCCGGCTCGTTGCTCGCTGTGACCACATCCTATGGCGGTCAGTCCCAGGGCCACTTCGCCCGTGGCGGCGGCTGGGATCCGATGGTCACGGCCGGAGTTGGCGTGCAGTACAACTTGTCCGATCGGTTGGCGTTCCGCGGCGAAGTCGCAGCACGTTACGACCGTGACAACAATTCGCTCAATTCGACCTTGGCGGCTTCGGAAGGTTTCGCGCACCACACGGGATTCACCGACGGCATCGCCACAGTCGGTCTGACCTACAGCTTCGGTGGCTCGGCTCCGGCTCCGGCGCCCAGGCACGAAGCGGCCGCTCCGCCGCCGGCTGCGCCGCCGGCCCGCGAACAGGCCACTCCGCCGCCTGCGGTCGCTATCGACCTGCGTGGCGTTGAGTTCAAGTTCGACCATCCGCGTGTGGGCGAGAAGCTGGTGCCGTCGCTGAAGGCTCCGACCTCCGAGTCCGTGCAGATCCTCGACGAGGCCGTGGATACGCTCAAGCGTTATCCGAACGTGCACGTGTCGGTTGACGGCTACACCGACTCCATCGGCGGCGAAGCCTACAACCAGAAGCTGTCCGAGCGCCGCGCCAAGGGCGTCTACGACTACCTCACGGCGCATGGCATCGACGCTGCTCGCATGGATGGTCCGAAAGGCTTCGGCAAGTCGAGCCCGATCGACACCAACAAGACCGCGGCTGGTCGTCAGCGTAACCGTCGCGTCGAGTTGAAGGTGGAAAGCCAGTAAGGTTTCCGGATCGATCCGTAACGCGAAAAAGCCCGGCTATGCCGGGCTTTTTCTTTCCTGATTAGACAGCGTCGAAACTCAGCGCGAATACCCCCTCTCCCGCTGGCGGGAGAGGCGAAATCCGTGGGCAAATTGGCTAAAGTTCGACGCCAATCAGATTTTCTTTTAATGCTTCGTGAAGCGGTAGTGCGCCACCAGCCACTCGTTGCCGCCGTGGTGGCCGAACAGCTCCGCACAGGCCATCCAGAACATGCGCCAGCGCTGATGCCATACGCGAGCCTGCGCGCCGTAGGCTTGCTCCAGAACTTCCAGGACAGCTGTGCGATTGTCGTCCTGATTTGCCAGCCAGGCGTTGGCGGTCCTGGCGTAATGCGTACCGGACAGCCGCCATTGCTGTTCGATCGTCAGGTCGCGCTGGAACCAGAGCAGCGTATCCGCCGACGGCATCAGGCCGCCGGTAAAGAAGTGGCGCCCCATCCAGTTGTCGTCGCCTTGCGTTTCGAACGGATACATCAATTCGCGGTGGCAGAAAATGTGGATGAAAAGCTTGCCGTCGGTGCGCAGCCATGTGGCGATGCGCGCGAGCAGGGTGGCGTAGTTGCGCATGTGCTCGAACATCTCGACGGACACGCAACGGTCGAAGCGTGCGGTTTCGAGTTGCAGACGGTTGACGTCCTGGGTAATCACCTCGACGTTGGTCAGGCCGAGCGCACGGCAGCGATCGAGGATGAACGCGCGTTGCGGGCGCGAATTGGATACGGCGGTGATCCGGCTGCGCGGATAATTCTGCGCCATCCACAGTGTCAACGAACCCCAGCCGCAACCGAGTTCGAGGACGTCCTGTCCATCGGCGAGTTGCGCGCGTTCGCCATATAAGGTCAACATCGCCTGCTCGGCCTGATCCAGCGTTTCGTTGCCGGTCGGAAAATAGCAGCTCGAATATTTCAGCCGTTTGCCGAGGCACAACTCGAAAAAGCGTGGCGGCAACTCGTAATGCTGCGCGTTGGCCGCATCGGTATGGATTGCCACCGGACTCTGGCGCAATTCATTCAGGCAGCTCTGGAATCGTGTCCACGCGGCGACCGCGTCGCCTGCGCCGTGCTCGTGCAAGCGCTGTGCGCACAGGCGGCGAATGCCGGCGCGGATCATCCAGTCCGGGAACAGGCCCCGTTCGGCCAGTCCGATCAGGCCGCGCGGCGCGTCGGCCGCGGCGGTGGCGATGACGGAGTCGTTCATGGGGAGATTCTTGGAAACCAGGGAATGAACATCGATGTCGTGCGCTGGTAATCGCGATAATCGTCGCCGCGCGAGCGCAGCGCCTGCGCTTCGGTGAACGGGATGCCGGTGATCCAGACCAGGGACGCGATCATCAGCACCGGACCGAGCAGACTGAGCAGCCAGGCCGGAAACGGCGAGCCGATTGCCAGGAAAACGTAGGTAAACCAGTGCAGCCACTCGAAGAAATAGTTCGGGTGACGCGAAAAACGCCAAAGTCCGGTGCGACAGGTCTTGCCGCGATTGTGCGGATTCTTGCGGAATGCGGACAATTGCGCATCGGCCACGGATTCGCCGGCAAGGCTGATGATCCACACTGCCAGGCCCAGTGCGCACCAGACCGAGAACGATTCGCGCGGATTTTCTGCTACCGCCAGAAAGGGCAGCGAGAACAGCGCGATCAACAGGGCCTGACCCATGAAGAACGCGAAGAACTTGCGCTGGTCGCCGTGCCAGTATTCGCGCAGATAGCGATAACGCCCGTCTTCGCTTTCGTTCAGCACGCGCGCGAGGATATGCAGGCAAAGCCGGAATCCCCACAGGCTGCCGAGCATAGCGACGGCCAGGCGCGAGGCGAGACCGCCGCTGCCGACCGCGGCGTAGAACAGTGCGCTCGCGCCCATGCCAGCCGCCCAGATCGCATCGACGATGCCCGCGTTGCGCGTGCGGCGCTGGATCAGCCAGCCGACGAACATCGCCGAGCTGGCCACGATCCACACGTACAGGATATTGATCGGGTTCATCGCGAGGCTCCACGCAAAGCCGGTTGCGTGCCGTTCTCGCGCACGAGATGCCGTGCCAGCAGACACAGGCACGGGGCCAGAATAGCCCATGCAACCGCCAACGTGCCGAGTGCGGCTTCGGGTCGCGCGGCGAATGCCAGCGCGCCCCAGCCGCGCGCCGCGGCCCAGTAGGCGAGTGGCGCGCCGGTCGCGCCGAGCACGGCGGCCAGCAGCAGGTTCAATTTCAGGTAGGCCAGCGAATGATTGAGGGTGAGCGCGAAGCTCATCCATAAGGCAATGATCCAGATCGGCGCGAACTGCGCGGACGGCACCGCTGCGGCATACACGAGCATGCCGCTCTGCACGCAGGCGGAATCGACGACGAAACCGACGGCCGCCGCGGACAACATGAGCTCGACGTCGGCGCGGCGCTGGCGCGAAACGGTGAGTTGCCAAATCGCGAAGATCGCGAGCATGACCGGCCCCGCCCACCACCAGCCACGCGCCGCACCGGCGATCGCGGCCAGCCACGTTATTTGATAGAAGGCGATATTGATCCAGTTGATCACGGCGCGTCGTCCATGCCCGGAACGAACTGCGGGCGCCGGCAGCCGGGCTTGACCAGCAGCATCTGCACGTCGCCGGTGGAGCGCTCGCGGAAACCGGCTTCGCAATAGGCAAGATAGAAATCCCACATGCGCACGAAGCGTTCGTCATAGCCAAGTGCGCGCACCTCGACAAGGCGCCGATGGAAGCGCTCGCGCCAGGCGGCGAGCGTGCGCGCGTAGCTCGGACCGATGTCCTCGAGCTGGAACAATTTCAGATCGCTCGCGCGCGCGGCGGCGTCGACCATCGCACTGATCGAGGGAATGAAGCTGCCGGGAAAAATGTAGCGCTTGATGAAGTCGACCGCGCGCAGCGCCTGCGCATAGCGATGATCCTCGATCGTGATCGCCTGGATCAGGGCCATGCCGTGCGGTTGCAGCAGCCTCCCGACCTTGCCGAAGTAATCGTCCAGATACTGGTGGCCGATCGCCTCGATCATCTCGATCGACACGAGCTTGTCGTAGCGGCCGTCCAGATCGCGGTAGTCGCGCAACAATACCTCTACGCGGTCCTGCAAACCTGCCGCGCGCACGCGCTCGCACGCCAGTTCGTACTGTTCGCGCGAGATCGTGGTGGTGCTGATATGGCAGCCGTAGTTGCGCGCGGCATGGATCGCGAAGCCGCCCCAGCCGCTGCCGATCTCGACCACGCGATCGTTTGCGCAGAGCTCGAGTTTTTCGCAGATGCGTTCGAGTTTGCGTGTAGAGGCGGCCTCCAAGGTGTCATCGGCGCGCGCGTAGATCGCCGAGGAATACATCAGTTTTTCGTCGAGGAACAGCTTGAAAAAATCGTTGCCAAGATCGTAATGCGCGGCGATATTGCGGCGGCTGCCGGCACGTGTGTTGCGATTCAAGGCATGCCAGGCGCGCATCGTCCAGCCGCCGAGGCCCGCCAGTCCGGTTTCCATCGCATCGAGCAGATCGCGGTTGCGCACCAGCATGCGCATCAGCGCGACCGGATCGTCGCTGCGCCACAGGCCGTCCATATAGGCTTCGCCCGCGCCGACGCTGCCATTGCCGGCAACATGCCGGTAAAACGTGGCATCGGCGACTTCGAGGGTGGCGTGCAGCGTGTCGTGCGGGTTGTCTGCGGGCGTGCCGAGCACGGTTTCGCCGAGTCCATCGAGGATACGCAGACGGCAGTCGCGCAGTGCGCTCATCTGCTTGAACAGCCGTGCGCGCAAGAACCGGTCCAGTGCGCTCCATTGCCCGGCAGAAGTGGATTCGATCGTGCTGGCGATGTCCTGGTTCATGCGTCGCTCGCTCTGGATTTCGGGTGATCGTAAACCGGGTTGCGTCGAAGAAAGATCAAGAGCGCCTGCCAGTGGATCGCAGCGACTATCTTCAGCGTCATCGCTGGATAACTGAGCAGCGCGCGCGCCAGATTCGCGCCGGTCAGCGGGCGGCGTTTGAGCACCAGGGTGGCGTCGAAATCGCGTGTGGCGCCGTCGAGCACCTCCATGTGCACGCGCAGCGCAGCGTCAGGCGCGGTAAATCGCCAGGCGTAGTCGCGCTGCATCGGCAGGAATGGGGAGACGTGAAAGTCCTTGCGGAAATCCCAGCGCAACGCGCCACCGTTGCGTTGCGCGCCGGCGACCGACAGCACGTAGCTGTGGCGCTCTTTCCAGGGCGTGTTGGTGATCTCGGCCACGATGCTATCGAGCGTCGAACCATCTGCCGCGTAGCAGTAGTAAAAACTCACGGGATTGAAGCAATGACCGAAGTAGCGCAGGTGGGTGAGCAGGCGGATCGGCCCTGCCGGTGTGTGTCCTGTGACCTCGCGAACGCGTGCGCGCACGGCGTCGGCGAGCGGCACGGCCGGATCACCGAGATAATCGCTGCGCCGGAATTGCGCGAGATTGCGCCGGTTCGCCGACCACAGCCAGCGTCCGGCGAAGACGCGGTCGAGTTCGCCCAAGTCCAGATACAGCATGTACATGCGATAGTGGAATGCATGTGGATGCGGTGCGTGGCGGCGGTGTCGCACCCAACCTTCGTAGAGGCAACTGGTCAGTGGAACATTCATGGCCAACGCACTCCCAGACCATTGGCCACGTCCACCGCGCTGCGCATGCCGTCTTCGTGGAAGCCCCAGCCCCAGTAGGCGCCGGCGAACCAGGTACGGTTGACGCCCTGGATTTGCTCCTTGCGCTTCTGCGCCGCCACACTGGCATGCGTATAGACCGGATGCTGGTAGCGCAGGCGCTTGAGAATCTTCTGCGGCGCGATCTGCGCCGTGCGGTTGAGGGTCACCACGATGGGCTGGGCGCAGTCGAGCGTCTGCAGCAGATTCATGCAGTAGCTGACCGTGCATACGGCGTCGTCATCGCGCGGCACGATCGCGTTCCATGCCGCCCAGGCACGGCGCCGCCGCGGCAGCAGGTTCGCGTCGGTGTGCAGCACGGTGTCGTTTTCCTGGAATGGCATCGCGCCGAGAATCTCGCGTTCGCGCTCGTTCGCGTCGCCCAGCAGAACCAACGCCTGATCGCTGTGGCAGGCGAGCACGGCATGATCGTAGCGCTCGGTGCCAGCGGCGCTTTGCACCGTCACGCCATCGGCCGCGCGCGTCACGCGCGTCGCCGCGCAGCCGATGCGTTCGCGCACGCGCCAACCCGTGCGCAAAGCGCGCACATAAGTCTGCGAGCCGCCCTTGACCACACGCCATTGCGGGCGGCCGGCGACTTGCAGCATGTGGTGATTGGCCATGAACCGGACGAGGTATTTCGCCGGAAACGTCAGGATCCGCGCCGACGGCGAAGACCACAGCGCGCAGGCCATCGGTACGAGATGGTCGTCGGTGAAGGCATTCGAATAACTGTTGGCGGCGAGATATTCGCCGAGCGTGGGTCCTTCGCCCGCGTCGTCGAGCAATACCGGCGCCTCGTGGTAGAAGCGTTTGAGATCGCGCAGCATGCACCAGAAGCGTGGCGAGACGAGATTGCGGCGCTGGCAGAACAGGCCGGGTAAATTCGTCGCGTTGTATTCAAGACCGGTGCGTTCGTTCTTGACCGCGAAGCTCATCGTGGTCGGCTGCGATTCCACGCCCAGTTCGTCGAATAATTTGTGCAGAAGTGGATAATGTGGCGCATTGAAAACGATGAAGCCGGTGTCCACGGCATGGCCACGACCGTCGATCTCGATGTCGTGCGTGTGCGTGTGTCCGCCCAGATAATCGTTGGCTTCGTACAACGTCACTTCGTGCTCCCGCGCCAGCAACCTCGCGCTGGCGAGTCCCGCGATACCCGATCCCACGACTGCAATCCGCATCAGCGCGCCCGCCGCAGTCCGGCTGGCACCGGTTTGAGATCCCACACCAGGCCGCAGGCGGCGAACAGGCGCAACAGGTAGTAGGTCACATCGAATTCCCACCAGCGAAATCCCTGGCGTGCCGCGCCGGGAAAATGATGATGGTTGTTGTGCCAGCCCTCGCCGAAAGTGATCAGCGCCAGCAGCCAGTTGTTGCGCGAGTTGTCGCGGGTGGCGAAGCGACGCGAGCCGAAGCGGTGGGCGAGGGAATTGATCGTGACCGTGGCGTGGAACAGCACCACGGTGGAAACGAAGAATCCCCAGACCAGCATCTGCGCACCACTGGTGTGCAGCGCCGGATGCACCAATTGCAGCCAGCGGCCGAGGAAGAACAGTCCGCTGGCGAGCAGGATGGGCACGAGGATGTCGAAGCGGTCGAGCCAGCGCAGTTCCGGATAGCGGCGCAGATCGGGGATCGCGCTCCAATCGGTACGGAATCCGCGCGGCGTCAAGAACCAGCCCATGTGGCTCCACAGGAACCCGCGATGCAGGGGCGAGTGGATGTCGCGCGGCGTATCCGCATGCCGATGGTGATTGCGATGGTGGGCAGCCCACCACAGTGGCCCGCGCTGCACGCACATCGCCCCGATCAAGGCGAACAGGAACTGGGTGGCGCGTGCGGTCTTGAATGCCTTGTGCGAGAAATAGCGGTGATAAAAGCCGGTGAGCGCGAACATGCGCAGCGCGTACAGCGCGGCGGCGACCGTCAGCGCCGTCCACGAAAACCCCACCCAGATCACGCACAAGCACGCCAGATGCATGCCGATAAACGGAATCACGCGCAACCAGTCGATGCGCTCGGCGTCTGTCCCCTCACAGGACCGCACCGCATCGGTGTCGAACCACTGCGCAACGGTGGTCAACGGACGGTGTTCGGCGGGGGACGGTCGGTTTCGCACGGCGGCTCCTTGCGGGACGAGGCAGTGTCGGCAGAGTCGGGTGACGGCGCGGTGAAGGCGGTGTCGCGTGATCTTCACGGCGCTCGCGGCGTCGGACTACAGCTTGAGTTCCACCTGGGTCTTGACCGAATTGGCGATAAAACAGGCCGCGTGTGCGCGCGCGTGCAGGGCGGCGTAGTCTTCGGCATTCGGTCGTTTGTCCCCCGAAAACGCCACTTTCGGCGCAAGCGTTGCCTTGACCACGGCGATTTTGCCATCGGCGTTCTTGCCGAGTTCGGCGACGGCGTCATCGTGATAACCGTCGATGACGTAACCGCGGTTCGCCGCGACCGCGAGGAAGGTGAGCATGTGACACGACGACAACGCCGACAGCAGAAGTTCCTCTGGATTGCTCGCCGATGCATCGCCGCCGTAGTCCCCGGGTGCGGAGGAATTGCGCAGAGTCTGGCCGCCGTCGAAACGGATGGCATGATTCTTCGGGTAATTGCCGCGTTCGAACGATCCGCCGTTGCGCGACCAATCCAGTGCGATGCGATGCTCGGACATGAGACTACTCCCCGTCACCCACGTGTCCGCAGCGTAACCGATCCGCCGCGTGACGTCACCGCCGGGGCGTGGGTATGATGCGGCAGGCTCGCCGGAGTTCATCATGCCGAATGCAATCTTTCCGATGGAAGGCGGCTGTACCTGCCGCCACGTGCGCTACCGCATGGTGACGGCGCCGCTGTTCGTGCACTGCTGCCACTGCACCTGGTGCCAGCGCGAGACCCGATAGGTCGCGCGTGCCGATTTCACTCCGAGGATGATACGCATGGCTCGCAAAATCGCTGCCCTCGTCTACTTGTTGACCGGTGTACTGATTGGATTGGGTGCGTTCGGACATGGCGCCCAAGCGGACCGTCTCGCCGCTGCGCTGACCAGGTCGTCGGCGTTCGATCCGGGAATGGCCGCGGTGCTGCTGGCGGTCTGGTATTTCGTCAGCGGCTGCATGCTGGTATTCGGTGCGGTCGTGATCGGGACCTGGTGGCGTGTTCGCAAGGACGGGCGCGCGTGGTTTTTTGCGTCCGACGCGATTGGCGTTTTCTACGTCGTCGCCGGCATGGCGAGTGTAGCCGGCACGGGCAAGCCGTTCTTCTGGGTGTTTACGCTGTTCGGGGCACTGTTGCTGGTCGCGTCGCTGCCGCTACGTCGCGGCGCTTGAGCCTTTCAACACGCCCAATTTCTTGCCGACTTTGGCGAATGCCGCCACCGCGCAGTCGATCTGCGCGCGCGTGTGCGCGGCGCTCATCTGCGTGCGGATGCGCGCCTGGCCCTGGGCCACGACGGGGAAGAAAAACCCGATCACGTAGATGCCCTCGTCGAGCAGGTCGCGCGCGAACTGCTGCGCCAGCTTGGCGTCGTAGAGCATTACCGGCACGATCGGATGCGTGCCGGGCTTGATGTCGAAGCCGGCCTGGGTCATTTGCTCGCGGAAGTAGCGCGCGTTGTCGATGGCCTTGTCGCGCAGCGCGGAACCCGACGACAGCATCTCGAACACCTTGATCGACGCGGCTACCAGCGGCGGCGGCAACGTGTTCGAGAACAGGTAGGGCCGCGAGCGTTGACGCAGCAAATCGATGATCTCGCGCCGCCCGGTGGTGAAGCCGCCGGAACCGCCGCCGAGCGCCTTGCCGAGGGTCGATGTGAACACATCGACTTCGTTCAACACGCCGTGCAATTCCGCCGAGCCGCGCCCGCTCGGGCCTACGAAACCGGTTGCGTGCGAATCATCCACCATCAACAGCGCATTGTATTTTTTCTTCAGCGCGACGATCCGGTCGAGTTTGGCGATGTAACCGTCCATCGAGAACACGCCGTCGGTGGCGATCAGGCGCGTGCGTTTGCCTTGGGTTTCCTGCAAGTGTTTTTCCAGCTCCGCCATGTCGGAATTCGCGTAGCGCCGGCGTTCGGCCTTGCACAGGCGGATACCGTCGATGATCGAGGCATGGTTGAGCGCGTCGGAAATCACCACGTCCTCTTCGCCGAGGATGGTCTCGAACAGGCCGCCGTTGGCGTCGAAGCACGAGGTGTACAGGATCGCATCGTCGCTGCCGAAGAACTTCGCGATCGCCGCTTCCAGCTGCTTGTGCAGATCCTGCGTGCCGCAGATGAAACGCACCGAGGCGAGCCCGAATCCGTGCGTGTCGAGCGCGTGTTTCGCCGCGGCGATGATTTCGGGGTTGTCGGCCAGTCCGAGATAATTGTTGGCGCAGAAATTCAGCACCTCGCGGCCGTCGCTGGTCTTGATCGACGCGGATTGCGGTGTGGCGATCACGCGCTCGGTCTTGTACAGGCCGGCGTCGCGGATCGCGTCGAGTTCGGCGACAAGGCGGTTGCGTGCGGCGTAGGTCATGCGGGACTCCGATTGCGTGTGCGTCATTCTAGCTTGCCGGATGCGAACTCGCCGAAACGCGCATACGCCGGCGCACCGGCGTAAGGCACGCGCAGCAGGATGCTCCAGCCGCGCGCGGTGAGCGCACGTTGCGCGAGCATCGAGGCTTCGCCGCTGATCAATACGACCTTGTTCGCCGCGCGCAGCGAAGGCTGGTCGAAAAAGGCGTGCAGGTCCGCGTTCCAGCTCAGGTAATCGACGGGCAGGGGCAGGATCAGTTTCCCCGCCGGCGTACGCCACGCGATCGCCGCGCCTGCCGTAAACAGCTCACCTGCCTTCCTGTCGGGTTGTTGCGCGATGAGCTTGAGTGCGTTGACGAGATAACGTGCCTCGACTTCGCCATGCGTTTTCGCTGCCAGTTCCAGCAGGCCGTTGCAGCCGGATTTCGGCGCGAGCTTTTCGAGCTCCAGCACCAGTGCCGTGCGCAAGGTGTCGGTGAACCCGCCGCGGTGCAGAAAGCCGCGTATGACGGTCTCGTCGCTGCAAAGCGCCTGCAGGCGCTTTTCGTTGCTTTCGCGCAATTGCCCGGGCGTTTTCGACAGCACGTATTGATTGAGCTTGCCGCTATCGCCAATCGCAGTGGCCGCGCTGCCGCCGATCTGGCCGAGCGCCGCCTCGGCGGAAAAATTGCCCCACACCGCCGCCCAGGCCAGTGTGTCGAGTTCCTGATTGAGCACAGGGTTGCTCGAATTCGGGTCCACGCCCAGCACCTTGGCCAACGCGCGCCGCTGCGAGTTGTATTGCAGATAGCGCTTGCCTTCGCGCGCGACCTCGCCGCCGGCGCGCGCATACCAGGCGTGGTTTTTCAGGTCGGCGGGTGGTTGCGGACCATCCGCGGGTGCGTCACGCAGCGCCGTCATCGGACCGGGTGGCGCGCGGTAGGGATTACCGCGGTTCTCGAATTCGCGTTGGGAGCGGTCGGACAGCGACCGCGCGCGCCCGCTCCACTTGTCCCATTGCGCGCTCAGATAGCGCGCCACGCCTTCCGGCAAACCGGTGATGGTGTCGATCGGGTGAGTAACGACGTTGACGATCGCCGTGCCGGTCTTCTTCGCGCGCGCGGTCAGCGCGATCGCGAACGCACCGCTGCGGCTGGCGCGGTCGAGCGCTTCCATCGCCGGCAGTTCGGCGATGCGGATGGCGAGCATTTCCACGCTCGCGGCATGGATCGGGCCGAATTGCGTGTCGATGAGGAAATTGGCCATGTAACCGCGCACGGCGACCTCCGGCACGACGCGGAAATCCGGACCGGAGAGCAGCGGCGCCTGCACCAGCATCGGCGCCGTGAGCACGGGTTCGGGTTCGTAGGTCTCGCTCGCGTGGGCAGATGCGCACGCGACGAGTAAAGCCGCACAAGCGAGTTTTGCGGGTCGAAAAAACATGCGGCTATTGTGCCGATGGCGCAGGAATTGAGGATGAACGCCCTTTTGTGCCTGTGCCGACGACAATTGCGGCGAACATCTGAAGAACCGTCGCGAGCGAAGGCAGGTCGCGCGCCGCCAGCGCGCAGGAATCGGAGTTTACTCGCGTGTAAATGAGATTCCGAGCACTGCCGGCGCGTGAGATGCCGAGCGCAGCAGGTTATTCAGGTGTTCGTCAATTCCAGGAACAGACAACCTTCCCGCAATTGCCCGCTTCCATCAGGTCGAAACCCTTCTGGAAATCGTCGATGTGCACCTGGTGGGTGAGCACCTTCTGCAGTGGAAAGCCGGTGAGCAGCATCTGCGTCATCTTGTACCAGGTTTCATACATGCGTCTTCCGTAAATGCCGTGCAGTACCAGTCCCTTGAAAATGACCTTGTCCCAATCGATCCCCGACCCATTCGGAAGTATCCCGAGCAACGCGATCTTGCCGCCGTGGTACATGCAGTCCAGCATGTCGTTGAAGGCGCGCGGATTGCCGCTCATCTCAAGGCCGACGTCGAAGCCTTCCATGTGCAGATCCTTGACCACCTCCTTGAGCGACTGCTTGGACACGTTGACCACGCGCGTCGCGCCCATGTCGGCGGCGAGCTTCAGGCGATAGTCGTTGACGTCGGTGACGACAACGTTGCGTGCGCCGACGTGTTTGGCGATGCCGGCGGCGATGATGCCGATCGGACCTGCGCCGGTGATCAGCACGTCCTCGCCGATCAGGTCGAATTCCAGCGCGCAGTGCGCGGCGTTGCCGTAGGGATCGAAGAACGCGGCGAGTTCGGACGGAATCTGGTCCGGGATCGGCCACAGGTTCGAGGCGGGCATGGCGATGTATTCGGCGAATGCGCCGTTGCGGTTGACGCCGATGCCGACCGTGTTCGGACACAGATGCTGCTTGCCGGCACGGCAATTGCGGCACACACCGCAGACGATATGGCCTTCGGCGGAAACGCGTTGCCCAAGCGAATAGCCGCGCACGCCCGGACCCATGTCGACGATGCGGCCGACGAATTCGTGGCCGATCACCAGCCCAGGCTTGATCACGCGCTGCGACCATTCGTCCCATTTGTAGATGTGCAGGTCGGTGCCGCAGATCGCGGTCTTCTCGAGCTTGACCAGCACCTCGTTCGGGCCGATTTCCGGAACCGGCACCTGTTCCATCCAGATGCCCTTGGCGGCTTCGCGCTTGACCAGCGCTTTCATGGTGTTCGACATGGTTCGCACTCCCGCAGAGGCGGCAATTATAGGCCCGGCGGCATGGCAGGAGTCAGCCTACGGCTTGCGCGCCGCGAAGTCTGGCAAGTTTGCGGTCGAACGTATGTAGCACCGCATTGCTGCGAGACGCATGTTCCAGCGCGACCGCATCGGCGAAATCGATATTGCCGGTGGCAAACCGCGCGACGGCCGACTCGAACAGGGCCGCATCCTGGATGCGGTACCTGGGATGCTTGAGCAACTGGGTCGCAACGTGCGCGACGTCCTTGCGCGGAAACCCAAAACTGCGCGACAGCGTCCACACGGCTTCGAGGAACACGGCGGCGCTGATCGTCACGGTGGCCGCGGAGGCAACGAGGCGGCGCGCGGCGGCGCATTGGTGCGCGGCCTTGTCGTCATCGACGAGCGCGCGCAGCAGCACGTTGGTGTCGAGCGCGATCACTTGCGGCGCAGCGCCGCGGCGCGCTTGCTCTTGGCGGCCTCGATCGCGCCATCCAGATCGGCGACGCCGCGGCCCTTGGGCATTTGCAGCACGCCGAACAACGAATCCACGGACGGTTCGTCGACGGCCTCGACCAGTACGCCGCGACCCTTGCGCGTGAATTGCACCTTGCCGCCGGGGCGGATGCCAAGTGCGTGCCGGATTTCCGACGGCACCGTGATCTGGCCTTTTTGAGTCACGTTGGAGGTCTGCATGACGTAATACTTCCAAAGGTAATACATGGATGATAGCGCGCGCCGCCGCCGCGGGCAACGCGCTACGGGTAAACTGGGGCTCATGACCATCGACACACGCCCGCGCGCGATATTCCTGATGGGACCGACCGCGTCGGGCAAGACCGCGTTGGCGTGCGAGTTGGCGCAGCGGTTTCCGCTGGATTTGATCAGTGTCGATTCGGCGCTGGTCTATCGTGGGTTGGACATTGGCGCGGCCAAGCCCGATGCGGCGACGCTGGCGAAGTGTCCGCATCGATTGATCGATATCCGCGATCCGCGCGCGGCGTATTCGGCGGCGGAGTTTCGCGCCGATGCGCTGCGTGAGATGGCCGACATCGTGCAAAAGGGCAAAATTCCCATACTTGTCGGCGGCACCGGTTTGTATTTCCGTGCACTGCAATCGGGATTATCGGACCTGCCGGAAGCCGACGCCGATGTGCGCGCGCGCCTGGCCGAAGAAGCGGCGCAGCTCGGCTGGTCGGCACTGCATGGGCGGTTGCAGCAACTCGATCCGACGGCAGCCAAAAAAATCCGCCCTGGCGATGCGCAGCGCATCCAGCGCGCGCTGGAAGTGATCGCAATCACCGGCAAGCCGCTGTCGGCGCAGCAGGGCGGGATGCCGGCGCCGTTCGCGTACCGCGTGTTCAAGCTGGCGCTCGTTCCAGCCGATCGTGCCGCCTTGCATCTGTGTATTGGCGAGCGCATGGACGCGATGATCGCGCATGGCTTTCTCGACGAAGTCCGCGCCTTGCGCGCGCGCGGCGACTTGCGCCCGGATCTGCCGGCGCTGCGCGCGGTCGGCTACCGGCAGGCCTGGCAGCATCTGGACGGCCAATTCGACGCCACCGAATTCCGTGACCGCGCCGTGTTCGCCACGCGCCAGCTCGCCAAGCGCCAGCTCACCTGGCTGCGTGGCGAACTCGATGCCGTGTGTCTCGACCCATCCCTATCCGGACGGGCCATGCGCGCATTGCAGGATTTCCTCGCGCCGCTAGGCTAGGCCCGGCAAAACGGGTATACTTTCAACACCTTGAATCGGGGCGTGCAAGCCGCATCTTGCTTGGGCCGCGCCGTTTTTCCGGTTCGCATAATTACAAAGGCCGTTGAGGAGAAGAACCATGTCCAAAGGTCAAAGTTTGCAGGATCCGTTTCTCAACGCGCTGCGGCGGGAGCGCGTGCCGGTTTCCATCTATCTGGTGAACGGCATCAAGCTGCAGGGCACGGTGGAGTCCTTCGACCAGTTCGTGGTGCTGTTGCGCAATACCGTCAGCCAGATGGTCTACAAGCACGCCATTTCCACGATCGTGCCGAGCCGCAACGTGCGCGTCTCCGAACACGACAATCATGCCCACGCGGCGGCGGTCGAAGCCGAAGCCGAAGCCGAAGCCGTCGAGATCTGAGTTGTCACAGTCGTTGTTCGAACGCTCCCGCAAAGGCGAACGCGCGCTGCTGGTGCAGCCGCAGTGGGTGGGCGAGAGCGATCCGGACGCACTGGCCGAGTTCCGCGAACTGGCGCGCTCGGCCGGCGCCAGCGTGGTCGGCGCACTGAACGCGCGCATTGAACGGCCGAATCCGAAATTCTTCATCGGCAGCGGCAAGGCCGACGAAGTCAAGGCGCTCAAGCAGGCCGAGAACGCCGATCTGATCCTGGTCAATCACACGCTCAGTCCCGTACAGGAGCGCAACCTCGAGCAATTCTGCGAGTGCCGCGTGGTCGATCGCACCGGACTGATCCTCGATATCTTCGCGCAGCGCGCGCGCTCGCACGAAGGCAAGCTGCAAGTGGAACTGGCGCAGTTGAAGCACATGGCCACGCGCCTGGTGCGTGGCTGGACCCATCTGGAGCGTCAGCGCGGCGGCGCGATTGGCCTGCGTGGTCCGGGCGAAA
>JAJXWU010000140.1 GCA_021781425.1 Pseudomonadota bacterium | reverse complement strand
GCGGCCGCCGCCCTGATAGGCGAAGCTGGCGTCGGTGAAACGGTCGGAAAGCACCCAGCGCCCCGTCGCCAATGCCGGTCGCACAAGTTCACGCACGAGCTGAGCGCGCGAGGCGAACATGAGCAGCAGTTCGGCCTCCGCGCACAGGCCGCGATGTGCGGTATCGAGCAGTACTTCGCGGATTTCCTCGCCCGCCCGGGTGCCGCCGGGCTCACGCGTGACCAGCGCGTCGAGGCCACGCGCGGCGAGCAGATCGCGCACGGCGGCGAGCACGGTGCTCTTGCCCGCGCCCTCGCCGCCCTCGAGCGTGATGAGTTTTCCCGCTGTCATTGGCGATGCAACTGATATTTGGCCACGGCCCGATTATGCGCTTCGAGGGTGGCCGAAAACTCGTGGGTGCCATCACCGCGTGCGACGAAATACAAGGCCTCGGTTGGCGCCGGGTGCAACACGGCTTCGAGCGAAGCGGAGCCCGGCATCGCGATCGGCGTCGGCGGCAGGCCGGCCCGCGTGTAGGTGTTGTATGGCGTATCGGTTTCCAGATCGCGCGTATGGATCTTGCCGTCGTAGCCAGAGCCCAGACCATAAATCACCGCCGGGTCGGTTTGCAGGCGCATGCCGATTTTCAGGCGATGCTCGAACACGCCGGCGATGAGCGCACGCTCGGCCGGTTGCGCGGTTTCCTTTTCCACTATCGAGGCCAGGATCAATGCCTCGTAAGGCGTCTTCAGCGGCAGATCCGACGCGCGCGCAGCCCACAACGCAGCGAGCTTGCGCCGCATCGCCGCGTGGGCGCGGCGCAGGATATCCAGGTCACTCATGCCTTTGACGAACTGATAGGTTTCCGGCAGGAACCAGCCTTCCGGTGGCGCGCCGCCGGAACCCAGCGCCCGCATGATGTCGGCATCGCTACGCCCGGCGAGGACCCGCTCGAGCACCGCGTCGTGCGCGAGGGCGTCGCGCAGTTGCGCAAATGTCCATCCTTCCACAATGGTAAATTTGTGCTGGATGACATCGCCCGCCGCCATCTTCGCGAGCAGACCGCGCGGCGCGATGCCGGGATCGAGCGCGTACTCGCCGGCATGCAGCTTGCCGGCGACGCCCATCCGGCGCGCCAACAGACGCCAGTAGAGCGGCGATCCGGAGCGGATGCCGCGCGCGTCCAGATCGCGCACGATGCCCGGCAGCGGAGTGCCGAAGGCCACATCCAGCGTGGTGGATTTCGGCAACGGCGCGAGCGGCGCATCGGCGAAACGTTGCAAACCGGCATAGAAAGCGGTTGCCATGGCTGCCGCCAGTACGCACGCCGCGAATACGAATCCGCCCAGGATTTTTCGGCTTCGGCTCAAACGGTGCTCCAAGGGAAATGCGGCGACGCCGGGATCTTGCCTGAACTGCACGCAGCGTACTAAGAAACCTCTGAAGAACCGTCGCGAGCGAAGACAGGTCGCGCGTCGCCAGCGCGCAGAAACCGGAGTTTACTTGGATGTAAATGAGGATTTCGAGCACTGCCGGCGCGCGAGATGCCGAGCGCAGCAGGTTATTCAGAGGTTTCTTAATCCACCACGCCCAGGGCGCGCAGAAGGCCACGCGCCTTGGCGCGGGTCTCGGCGAGCTCGTGCTCGGCGACCGAATCGGCGACGATGCCCGCGCCGGCGCGCAGCCGGATGAATCCATCGCGCATCGTCAACGTGCGGATCAGGATGTTCAGATCCATGTTGCCGTTACAGTCGAGGTAGCCGAGCGCGCCGGTGTACGCGCCGCGGCCAACACCTTCGAGTTCGGCGATGATCTGCATGCAGCGCACTTTCGGGCAGCCGGTGATCGTTCCGCCGGGAAAAACCGCACGGATCACGTCGCCCGGCGTCGCGCCCATGCGTAAACGCCCGCGCACGTTGGACACGATGTGATGCACGTGCGCGTAACTTTCCACCGTCATCAGTTCGTCCACCTCGACCGAGCCCGGCACGCAAACGCGGCCGAGATCGTTGCGCTCCAGGTCGATCAACATCACATGTTCGGCGCGTTCCTTGGGATGCGCGATCAGCTCGCGCACGCGCGCCATGTCGTCCTCGCCAGCCACGCGCGGACGCGTGCCGGCGATCGGGCGCGTCTGCACAATGCCATGGCGCACTTCGATCAGGCGCTCCGGCGAGGAGCTGACGATCGCCCACGCATTCCGTCTTTCATTGGCCCATTGCAGCAGCCCGGAAAACGGCGCGGGATTGTTGCGGCGAAGGCTGGCGTGCAGATCCGCAGCGACAAGCGGAGTGGCGCTACGCAATCGCCATTCGCGCGACAGGTTGACCTGATAGGCGTCGCCGCGACGCAAATGTTCGTGGATGCGCCCAACACCATCAAGGAAACGTCGCGGACTGTCCTCTTCCACGCGCAGGCTGGGAATCGGCGTCGGCACGAATTTCGGGGTGGATTCTAGATCGTGCGCGAGATCGCCCAGAAGATTCGCATGCCGCTGCTCGGCGACAAGTCGCGTGGTTTGCGCGATGCGATCAACGACGATCGCTGCCGGACAACGCAAGGCCAGTGCCGCCGGAATCCGCGTATCCGGCGCCGGCGGAAGGCGCAGACCGGGTTCTATCCGAGCGGCAAGTTCGTAGCCGAGAAACAGCACCCAGCCGCCGGAAAATGGCGAATCCGCGGGAGCCATCGTGCGCTCAGCGCCAAACGCCGCGTCCAGCGCGGAGAGAAAATCCGGGCCGCAATCGCGGCCGGTCGTGTCGCGCACGCGGCCATCGGCGTGCAGCGAGAGCGCGTCCTGCGGAAACGCGAACAGGATGTCGTGGCGCGAACGCGCGCCGGACGCGGCGCTTTCGAGCAGGCACGGATAGCGCATGGGTTGCGCGGCGGCGAGCGCAAGCAGATCGCGTGCGCCGGGCAGCGTGCGCTGCACGACGCCGCCGTTCAAAGTCTGCGAAATACCAGCGTCCCGTTCGTGCCGCCGAAACCGAACGAGTTCGACAGCGCGGCGTCGATGTGGATCTGACGCGCGGTGTGCGGCACGAAATCCAGATCGCAGCCCTCGCCCGGATTGTCGAGATTGATCGTCGGCGGCGCGACGTTGTCGCGGATCGCCAGCACGCAGAAGATCGCCTCGACGCCGCCGGCGGCGCCGAGCAGATGCCCGGTCATCGACTTGGTCGAGGACACCATGACTGATTTCGCCGCCGCGCCGAAGCAGACCTTGACCGCTTGCGCTTCGGCCACGTCGCCGGCCGGCGTCGACGTGCCGTGCGCGTTGACGTATTGGATCTGATCCGGGTTGAGTCCGGCATCCCTCAACGCCGCGGTCATGCAGCGCGCCGCACCTTCGCCGTTCTCGCGCGGAGCGGTGATATGGTAGGCATCCGCGCTCATGCCGAAACCTGCCAGCTCGCAGTAAATTCGGGCGCCGCGCCGCTGCGCGTGCTCGTATTCCTCGAGCACCAGCACACCGGCCCCGTCGGCAAGCACGAAACCGTCGCGATCCTTGTCCCACGGGCGGCTCGCACGGGTCGGCTCGTCGTTGCGGGTGGACATGGCGCGCGCCGAACAGAATCCACCCATCGCCACGCCCGTCGTCGCATACTCCGCGCCGCCGGCGACCATCACGTCGGCGTCGCCGTACTGGATCATGCGCATGGCCAGGCCGAGGTTGTGCGTGGCCGTGGTGCAGGCGGTGACGCAGGCGATGTTCGGACCCTTGAGGCCGAGCATGATCGACAGGTTGCCCGAGGCCATGTTGATGATGGAGCTGGGCACGAAGAACGGCGAAATCTTGCGTTGCCCGCCCTCGTGATAGGCGATGCTGGTGCGCTCGATCGTGTGGATGCCGCCGATGCCGGCGCCGACCGCGCAACCGATGCGCTCCTCGTCGTGCTCGTGCGGATGCATGCCGGCGTCCTTGAGCGCTTCGAGCGAAGCGGCGACGCCGTAATGGATGAACGGATCCATCTTCTTGACGTCTTTCGGCGCGACGAACTGCGCCGGGTCGAAGTTTCGCACTTCGCCGGCGATGCGCGTCGGAAACGTGGATGCGTCGAAATGGGTGACTGCCCCGATGCCACTGTGTCCGGCAAGGATGTTTTTCCAGGCCGTGGCCACGTCGTTGCCGACGGGGCTGACAATACCGAGACCGGTGATGACTACACGGCGTTTGTTGCTCATGGCGGGATTTACCTTTGCGATCATCCTTGATCGCGAGAATCAAAAAACGGCCTTCCCGGCCGCACTCCTCTCAAAAGCAAAACTGCGCCGTGCGGCGCAGCTTGGCTCGATGCGTTGGCGGAAAAATCAAGCCTTGACGTGGGCCTTGATGTAATCGACCGCCTGCTGCACGGTGGTGATCTTCTCGGCCTCCTCGTCGGGAATCTCGCACTCGAATTCCTCTTCCAGCGCCATCACCAGCTCGACCGTGTCGAGCGAGTCCGCGCCCAGATCGTCGACGAACGAAGCGTTCGGCGTGACCTCGTCTTCCTTGACGCCCAGTTGTTCGACAACGATCTTCTTGACGCGATCTTCAATGCTGCTCATGTGCAAACCCTCACCAATGTGGATTCCGTGAACTCGGAGCGCGCGGATTGTAGTGGAACGCCAGCCGCCGCGCTAGCGAACGGGCGTTTGAGTCGCTCGACTCCGTTCGCGTTGAGCGTAGCTGGCGTAGCGAGCAAAGTCGAAACGCAGCTAACCGTTCGACTTCGCGCCTACGGCGCTACGCTCAGGGCGAACGGCATTACCTCATGCCATGTACATCCCGCCGTTCACGTGCAGAGTCTCGCCGGTAATGTAGTTCGCCGCTGGCGATGCGAGAAAGAGCACCGCTTGAGCGATGTCACCCGGCGAACCGAGACGTCCGAGTGCGATGTTCGGCAGCAGCGCCTTGCGCTGGTCATCGGTCAGCGCGCGGGTCATGTCGGTGTCGATGAAACCGGGTGCGACGACATTCACGGTGATTCCGCGCGAGCCGATCTCGCGCGCGAGCGACTTGGAGAACGCGATGATGCCGGCCTTGGCTGCGGCGTAGTTTGCCTGACCCGGATTGCCGGTCACCCCGACAACGGACGCAATCGATATGATCCTGCCCTTGCGCGCCTTCATCATGCCGCGCATCACCGCTTTGGAAGTGCGGTACACGCTGGAAAGGTTGGTGTCGAGGATTGCGTCCCAGTCCTCGTCCTTCATCCGCAGCAGAAGCTGGTCGCGGGTGATGCCTGCGTTGTTGACGAGCACCGTGATCGCGCCGAACTCCGCCGCGACGTCGTCGATGAGCTTTTCGACCGCCGCTCCATCGGTGACGTTCAACACACGCCCGGCACCGCCATGCACGGCCAGGCGATCGCCAATCGCTTGCGCACCGGTTTCGCTGGTGGCGGTGCCGATGACCTTCGCGCCGGCCTCGGCCAGCGTATCGGCGATCGCCGCGCCGATGCCGCGACTCGCGCCGGTTACAAGGGCGACCTCGCCCGTGAGTTGCATGTCCATCGTGTTCGCACCCGCGCCTGTGAAGGTGCGAACGTTACACGGAATCGGAGGCTAGCTCCACGCCGGGCCTGCCCTCCTATGCCAGACGCGCGACCAGCGTGTCGAGGAAATGTGTCCAACCCACTGTGTGCTTCCCGGCCATCTCCTCGTCCGGCAGACCTTCATGGGTCAGATTCAACTCGGTCTGCTTGCCACGTGCCGTGAATTCGATCGTGACCACCGATTCCTTGCCGCGCGTGTGTTCACTGACCCACGTGAATTCCAATAGCCGTGGCGCTTCCACGCGCAAGTAGCGGCCGTAATGCGGGTGTGTGCCGTTCTCGAACGGCATGCCAAGATAAAACAATCCGCCGGGACGGGGATCGATGCTTGCGTCACCGCCCATCGCCAGCCATGCCTTGGCACTGGCCGGATCGGTCCAGGCGCGGAACACGCGTTCGGGCGGCGCATCGTAGGTTTTGCCCACGCTGATCCGGAACGGACCCATTGCGTTTTCGTTACGGCCCATCATTGTCGGACTCCTTCTGCTGGTTGAGGAATTCGCCCAGGGCGTCGAGGCGCTGGGTCCAGAAACGTTCGTATTGCGAAGTCCAGCGCGCTACCTCGCGCAAGGGTTGCGCGCGCAGACGCAGGTAGTGCTCGCGGCCCACGCGCGCGCGTCGCACCAGGCCGGCGCCTTCCAGCACCTTGATGTGCTTGGATACCGCGTTCAGCGACATGTCGAATGGCAATGCCAGATCGGTCACCCGAGTTTCTCCACGCGTGAGCTTGGCGACGATGCGGCGCCGGGTGGGATCGGCGAGTGCGGCAAAAGCGAGATCGAGATTCGACATGGCGACATTCATTCAACCTGTTGGTTGAATATAAACGCAAGCAATTATCGATGTCAAGCGGATGCTCGTCTAGCGATTCAGCGGTTGGGGGAGGATCACGCGAAATGGTGGGTCAGTGCGCCGCGTCCGACCATTCGCTTAATGCCTGCGTCATGTCGCCCGGCGCGCCGATAGCGCGGCCGTCCAGCGTGCGCTCG
>JAJXWU010000257.1 GCA_021781425.1 Pseudomonadota bacterium | reverse complement strand
GGCATGGCGCGCTGCGCGCGCGGTAATCCGGACCAAAGCGCGTTCAGCGAATCAGTGTCCGGTGTGGCGGCCAGCGCGGCGGCCAGTGTGCGCGCGCGCAGCGCGGTCAGCGCCTGCGGCGTCAACGCGTCGCCGGCGGCAAGCGCATCCACCGCGCGCAACGCGAGCGCCGGATCGCCGGTCAGCAACGCCGCTTCGGCGAGCAGGCGCCAGCCCACCGGCGCCAGCTCGTTCCGGTCGGCGGACGGCTTGAGCAGGGTCAATGCCGCTTCGGCATTGCCGTGCTCGAGCAGGAACTGCGCGCGTAGTGACAAGGCTGCTGCGGGCGCGTGTTTCGCGGCTTCGTCCAGCGCAGCCTCGGTGCGCTCGGCATCGCCGCGTGCGTGTGCGGCGCGCGCGGTCGCGAGTTGTGCCGGTACATGCAACTCGGGCTCGTGCGAGGCTTTCTCCAACGCGCGCAAGGCGCGGCGGTGATCGCCTTCGACGAGCGCGGTCAGGCCCGTGGCGAAGCGCTCGCGGCTGCGCCGCTGGCCACGCAGTCTCCACGCGCGCAGCGGCCAGCGCACGCCACGCCAGAGCAGGCCGAGCAGAATCCAGACGGCGAGCAGCGCGAACACGGCGAAGACCAGCGTGGTATCGATGTGGGTGTGGCCGATGCGGATCGAGAGCAGTCCGGGATCGGCGGCCAGCATCTGCCAACCGTAAATCGCCGCGCCGGCGACCGCAAGCAGGACGATCAGAATAATCCACAATTTCACTTTTTCGCCTCGCTGTGTGCGGTCGCCGCCTTCGCCGCGGCCAACGCGTGAGTCGCGCGCAGATTGCGCAAATCCTTCAGCGCCGTGCCGAGTATCGCCGGCGCCGGCGGCGCTAGCTGGACCGACGACAGCGCATCGAATTCTTTCGTCATCGCCACCGTCTGCGGCGCCTGCGCATCGAACGTCGCGGCGGTTTGCGCGCGCGCTTCGGCGAGTGCGGTGCGGAAGCCGGCGTCGTCGCGCGCCAGCGCCGCCGCCTGCGCGGCGCGCAGATCGAGCAGGACCAGATCGCGCGCCAGCGCGGCATCGCGCACCACGGCTTGCGTCTGTGCGGTGTCGGTGTCATGACGCACCTGCACAAATGCGCCGAACATTCGCGCGAACATCGATGTGCTCGCATTTGCCGGCGCGGGCGGCGGCGAGCGTCCGGCCTGCGGCAGAGCGGCCACTTGCGCGCGCAGCCGCGCCAGACGCGTGGCGAGCGCCAGCGGATCGACCGCGTGCAGATCGTTCAACGCCGCGATCTCGCCGGAGATGCTCTGACGCACCGTGCCGAACGCTGCATCGTCGACCTCGGCCAATGCGGTATCGGCCGCGCGATAGGCGGCGATCGCCGCGGCGGCATCGTGGAACAGCGTGTAGCGTTCGCCGCCGAGGGTGAGCAGGAGTTCGGCCTCATCCAGCGCGAGTGTGTCGTGCCCGGCCATGCGCAGATCGGCCAGATTCGCCACCGCGTCCTCGGCCAATTGCACGCGCTGGCCGAGCGCGAGCAGTTGCTGGCGCACCGAGGCATCGACTTTGTCGCCGTCGTCCAGACGCGCGCGGAACGTATCGGTGTTGCCGCGCAGACGCGCGATGGCGCGATCGAGATTTTCGACCTGCGCCTGCAAGGCAGCGACCTGCGCAGCGGTATCGGCCGGCGGCGGCGCAAAACGCCACCACAACGCGGCGGCGACGACGATGAGAAGCACGACGACGATCGCGAGCGGCGCGCGGCGGCGGCGTGGGGCTTCGGATGCGATAGTGGAGGTTTCGTCCATGCGCCAATGCTAGCGCGAAACGTCGACGCGAACCTATCTCAAAATCGTCACGAGCGAAGCCAGATCGCGCGACGCCGGAGCACAGGCACCGAAGTGCCCGGATCGGCACATTGGGATTCCGAGCACCGCCGGCGTGCGCTATTACTAGCGCAGCAGATTTGGGGATATGTCCTAGAGGCGATGCCGCGCCAACGCTGCACAGGCCGCATTCAGCAGGTCGGACGGCGCGGGGCCCGCGGCAACGTGCACGTTCGCGAACAGGTCGGCGCGCGCGCGTCCGGCAAGACGCTCGCTGCTGACCACGGTGTCGCCGGCGGCGAGCCGCGCGAACAGATGCAGCGGAATCGCCGTGCGCAAATTCGCCAGCGCATCGGCACTGGATGCGAGCAGCAGCAATGGCGCCGGCGCCTGTTCCAATGCGGCGAGCTGGCGTGCTGAATAGCGCGGCGCTTGGCGTTGATAGACATCGATCCGCGTCAGTCGCGCGCGTCGATTGCGCAAGGTCTGCGCCAGCAGTTCGCGGCCGCCGGGTGCGCCGATCAGGACGACGCGACGGCCGCGCAGGGACTGTAATTGCGCAAGGCCCAGCAGGCCCTCGCTGTCCTGGCGCCCACGCGGCCAAACGACATCGCGCATGCCGTGCCGGATCAGGGCGCGCGCGGTCGCGGCGCCGACCGCGCAGATGCGCGTGGCACGCGCGAAACGCAATTTCGGACAGGCGGCAAACGCAAATTTCACCGCCGCCGGACTGACGAAAATCGCAATATCGACCGTGCGCGCGGCGAGCAATGCCGCACGCATCGCCGCACGCTCCGGCACCGCACGCAACACGTTGCCCGGCAGGCCGATCGGAACGCCGCCGAGTCCGCGAATACGGCGGCGCAGCGGTCCGGCGGATGCGGCGGGGCGAGTCACGATCACGCTCGCGCCAGCGAGCGGACCGCTTGCCTGGATCAATCGGGCCATGTGCATGGACACATGCTAGCGCAGGAGCGGACTTGATCGCACGCGGCCATCTGCGCACACTGGGAAGCCATGTCCGACGCCACCGTTGAATTCGAACGTCACCTGCTGGCCGATATTCCGCTCGCACGCGCCATGCAGTTGCAGGTGCGCGGTTTCGACGGCGATGGCCTGACCCTCTTCGCGCCGCTCGCACCGAACATCAACGACAAAGGTTGCGCCTTCGGTGGCAGTCTGGTGAGTTTGCTCACGCTGGCCGGCTGGGGCCTGATCGTGCTCAAGCTCGGCGAACTCGGTCGCGCCTGCGACGTCTACGTGCAGGACAGCGCCGTGCGCTATCTCGCGCCGGTATGGGACGGCTTCGCCGCGCGGGCGTGCCTGGTCGAGGGCGAATCGTGGGAAGCCTTCGCCGCCGCGCTCGCCACGCGCGGACGCGCGCGTCTGAGCGTGGATTGCCGCGTGACGCTCGCCGATGGTGCGGACGCCTGCACGCTGCAGGCACGATTCGTGGCCGTCGCCAAATCGTGAATCGATGGGAAATTTGCGGCACAATGCGCGCATTGCCGCCGGAGTAATGGTCATGCGCAGCCTCGTAGCGTGTTGCGGTTTCGCCCTGCTCGCCGGCTGTGCGTCGATGACGGCGCAATCGGAAAGCCGCGCGCTGGACCTGACCTTGAATGCCTACGCGAACGCCATCCGCTGGGGCGATATCGGCCAGGCGATTCCGTTCGTCGATCCGGAAACCCTGAAGAAGCATCCGCTGACCCCGCTCGACATCGCACGCTACAAGCAGGTGCATTTCGCCACCTACACCGAGCAGCCGGCCGTGCCGGTCGGTCCGCACGAGGTGCGCCAGGTGGTGAAGATCGGCCTCATCAACGTCAACACCCAGGTCGAACGCAGCATCGTCGACAACCAGTTGTGGCGCTACGACACGGCGAAGAAACACTGGCTGCTGGTTTCGGGATTGCCGGACATCACCCAGCGCTCGACGCCATGAATGCTGGCGTGCGTGAGCGCGCTGCCGCATAATCCGCGGCCCCGTCCCGTTCGCTGCGCTCATGTCGTCGTTTCTGCATCGTCTGCCGGAATTTCTCGGTCACCATATGCTGCTCGCGCTGGCTTTTGCCGGCCTCGTCGCGGCCATCCTCGGCAACGAGATCTCGCGCCGGTTCCGCGGCTACAAGGAGCTCACTCCCGGCGCGCTGACGCTGCTGATCAATCGCGAGAATCCGCTGCTGGTGGATCTGTCCAGTGCGGCCGATTTCGAAAAGGGCCACATCGTCGGCGCGCGCCACGTGGCGACCAGCCAGTTCGATCCGGAAAACAAGGAGCTGGCCAAGGTCAGGGATTTGCCCGTGGCGCTGGTGTGCAAGACCGGCACGACGTCGGCGCAGGCTGCCGCGCGTCTGGTCAAGGCGGGATTCGGCAAGGTCTACGTGCTCGACGGCGGCATGGCCGCTTGGCGCGAAGCGGCGCTGCCGACCGCCAAAGGTTCGAAGTAAAACTCGCGCTGATCGGCTTGGCATGGGATAATCCGCGCCCTTTTCCGCTCGCAAAGCATTCCGGAGTTTTCCATGGCCGACGAAACCATCCAGTCCAACGCCGCCAGCGCGCAACTGTCCTTGCAGAAGGTCTACGTCAAGGACGCCTCATTCGAGGTTCCCGGCGCCCCGCACATCTTCCAGGAACAGGGCCAACCGCAGGTGCAGCTCAATCTGCAGCAGCAGGTAGGCACGCTGGGCGAGAACGTGTACGAGGTCGTGCTCACCGTAACCGTAACCTGCAAGCTCGCGGACAAGACCGCTTACCTGGCCGAAGTGCAGCAGGCCGGCGTGTTCGGCCTGGCCGGTTTCGATCAGGCCAACCGCGACATGGTGCTGGCGACGTTCTGCCCGAACGTGCTGTTCCCGTATGCGCGCACGGCGGTGTCGAACCTGATCCAGGACGGCGGTTTTCCGCCCTTCCTGCTGCAGCCGATCAATTTCGACGCGCTGTACGCCGAACAGCAGCGCCGCGCCGCGGAAGGCCAGCAGCCCAACGCGTGAGTGACTTTTTGCAATCATCCGTGATTGCGAAATTCCGGGATGAGTGAAAAACCTTCCGTCGCCGTGCTCGGCGCGGGCTCGTGGGGCACGGCGCTGGCCGCCGTGCTCGCGCGCAACGGCGCGGCGGCGACGCTGTGGGGCCGCGATGCCGACGCGATCGCGCGCATGCGCTCTACGCGCCGCAATGCGCGTTATCTGCCCGATCTGGAACTGCCCGTCGCGCTCGCAGTGAGCGCGGATCTCTCGTCTTGCGTGCGCACGGCGCAAGTGGTGCTGATCGTCACGCCCAGCCACGCCTTTGCCGGGCTGCTCGAGGCGCTCGCACCGCATTTTCCCGCCGGGGCGGGACTGGCCTGGGCAACCAAAGGCTTCGATCCGCCGAGCGGGCGTTTCCTGCACGAAATCGTCGCCGCGCGACTGCCCGGCACGCCGGCTGCGATCATCACCGGTCCGTCGTTCGCGCGCGAAGTTGCGCAGGGTTTGCCGACCGCGGTCACGGTGCATTCGGCGGACGCCGTCTTCGCGCAACGCGTCGCGGATATGCTGCACAACACGCATTTTCGCGCCTACACCGGCGCGGACATGATCGGCGCGGAACTCGGCGGCGCGATGAAGAACGTGCTGGCGGTCGCCACCGGCGTCGCCGATGGCATGAATCTGGGATTGAACGCGCGTGCCGGACTCATCACGCGCGGCCTCAACGAGATGCTGCGCCTGGGCGCCGCGCTCGGTGCACGCGCCGAGACCCTGATGGGTCTGGCGGGACTCGGCGATCTGGTGCTGACCTGCACCGGCGATCTGTCGCGCAATCGGCGCCTGGGCCTCGCGCTGGGCCGCGGCGTGGCGCTCAAGCAGGCCGTGGCGGAAATCGGTCAGGTCGTGGAAAGCGTGGAAACCGCCGACACCATCATGCGTCTGGCGCGGGCGCACGGTCTCGATCTGCCCATCGCCTCCGGCGTGCAGCGCGTGCTGCGCGAGGAGATCACGCCGGCGGAAGGTTTGCGCGAACTGCTCGCGCGCGAGCAGAAGCCGGAATATACCCAGCAGTTCCTCAAGAATTGACAGCCTGCCTCAAGATAAAACCGTTCGTGTCGAGCATAGCGATGCGCCGCTTCGCGAAGTCGAAACACGGCCCTTCGACTTCACGCCCGCGGCGCTGCGCTCAGGTCGAACGCATTTTCAATCAGGCGTCGTCCACCACCAGCGCCGGCTGCGTCAACGCGCGCCACAGCTTGTGTGGCGCAAAACCGGCGCGGATCAGGCGCCAGGCGATCATCCCGGTGATGCGACTGACGTCGCGGAACGGCTTGAAGTGGCTGGCGCGGCGGTCATCGGCGTAGCGCGCCAGGATCGGCACCGACACCGTCGCGATGCCACGGCGCGCGGCCTCGATCAGGATTTCGCTCTCGAACACGAAACCGCCGTGCGGCAGGCGCAGGGCCAGTTCCACCGCCGTGCGCGGATAGTAGCGCTGGCCGCTTTGCGAATCGGCCACGCGCGCGCCGCACGCCCACGACACCCAGAAATCGGCCTGCCGGTTGCCGAAGCGGTTCTTGCCGGGCGTCGCATCGCGGCCTTTCAGGCGCGCGCCGATGACGATGCGGTTCGGGAAATTCTTCGCCGCCGCGAGCAGGCGCGGCAGATCGGCCGCGCTGTGCTGGCCGTCGCCATCCATCGTCAGCACGCCCTCGGCGCCGAGTTCCAGCGCGCGCCGGAAACCGTCCTGCAAGGCGCTGGCCTTGCCCTGCGGCGTGGCGTGGCGGATGCGTT
>JAJXWU010000064.1 GCA_021781425.1 Pseudomonadota bacterium | reverse complement strand
TCCTTCTCGCGTTCGCCGATGACGAGCAGATACGGCACCTTCTGCAGCGTGTGTTCGCGGATCTTGTAGCCGATCTTCTCGTTGCGTGTGTCCGCCTCGACGCGGAAACCCTGTTTTTGCAGCTCGGCGACGACCTGGGCAACGTAATCGGCTTGCGCATCGGTGATGTTCATGACCATTGCCTGCACCGGAGCCAGCCATGCCGGGAAGTTGCCGGCATGATGTTCGATCAATATCCCGATGAAGCGCTCCATGGAACCCACGATGGCCCTATGCAGCATCACCGGATGCCGGCGCTGCGAATGTTCGTCCACATATTCGGCACCCAGGCGCTCCGGCATCATGAAATCCACCTGCATGGTGCCGAGTTGCCAGGTGCGGCCGATCGCATCCTTCAGGTGATACTCGATCTTCGGGCCGTAGAATGCGCCCTCGCCCGGCAGCTCCTGCCACTGCACGCCAGCCACACGCAGCGCCGAACGCAGGGCGTTCTCGGCCTTGTCCCAGGTGGCGTCGTCGCCCAGGCGCGGCTGCGGACGCAGCGCGATCTTGAGCTGCACGTCGGAAAAGCCGAAATCCGCATAGACCTGCATTGCCTGCGCGTGGAAGGCGGTCACTTCGGATTCGATCTGATCCTCGGTGCAGAAAATGTGGCCGTCGTCCTGGGTGAAGCCGCGCACGCGCAAGATGCAATGCAGCGCGCCGGATGGTTCGTTGCGGTGGCAGCCGCCGAATTCGCCGTAACGGATCGGCAAGTCGCGGTAACTGTGCAGGCCGTGGTTGAAGATCTGCACGTGGCCGGGACAGTTCATCGGTTTGAGCGCGTAGGTGCGCTTCTCCGACTCGGTGAAGAACATGTTGTCCTTGTAGTTGTCCCAGTGGCCGGACTTCTTCCATAACGACACGTCAAGCACCTGCGGCGCGCGTACCTCGCCGTAGCCGGTCTCGCGATAGACGCGGCGCATGTACTGCTCCACCACCTGCCAGATCGACCAACCCTTGGGATGCCAGAAGATCAGGCCCGGCGCTTCTTCCTGCAAGTGGAACAAGTCGAGCTGCCTGGCCAGCTTGCGATGGTCGCGTTTTTCGGCCTCTTCGATCTGCGTCAAATACGCTTTCAGATCCTTGTCGTTGAGCCAGGCCGTGCCGTAGACGCGCTGGAGCATCTCGTTCTTGGCATCGCCGCGCCAATACGCGCCGGCCACCTTCATCAGCTTGAATGCGCGCAGCTTGCTCGTATTCGGCACGTGCGGGCCGCGGCATAGATCGACCCAATCGCCTTGGCCGTACAGCGAAATCTCCTCGCCCGGCGGAATGATCTCGTCGATGATCTGCGCCTTGTAAATCTCGCCCTTGTCCTTAAAGAACCGGATCGCGTCGTCCTTGGGCATCACGCGGCGCTCGACCGGCAGGCTTTCCGCGACGATCTTCTTCATCTCGACCTCGATCTTGTCGAGGTCTTCCGGCGTGAACGGCGTCTTGCGCGCGAAGTCGTAGTAGAAACCGTTCTCGACCACCGGGCCGATCGTCACCTGTGTATCCGGGAATAGGCGCTGCGTGGCCTGCGCCAGCAAATGCGCGGTGGAGTGGCGCAGGATGTCCAGCGCCTCGGGGGATTTTTCGGTAATGATCGAAATGCTGGCGTCGTGGTCGATACGGAAACCGGTATCGACCAGCTTGCCGTCGACCTTGCCGGCGAGCGCGGCCTTGGCCAACCCTGCGCCGATGGCGGCGGCGACGTCGCCGACCGTGACCGGATTACCGAATTGGCGTTGGCTACCGTCGGGGAGGGTTATGTTGATCATATCTTCATGTCCAAACAATAAAAAAAGGCGCCAAGCGCGCCCTTTCCGGAAAAGCTCGAGTTAGGAATACGCTTTTGTGAAAAATCCTGGCCATGGATGGTCCGGAACACAGATCATGGATGTCGATACTCCATGTCGCACGCTCGACGGCGGTTACCCGCGCGCCACCTTGCCATGATTTGAGGCGATTCTCCCACGCCGTATTGGCGCTTTCAATCGCCCCATGACCTTCGGCCATGACACGCCGCGGGCAGGCCGCTATGCTCGCGGGCCGTCGTGCCCATATTTCCGGAGTGCACATGCGTCTGTTCTTCCAGGGATTGTTGCTCGCTGCTTGTGCGGCCACGTGGCCGTTCGTCGCGACTGCCGAGGACCACTACGCCCGTGACCCGCAGCAACCGGTGGATCAGGCCTACACGGCCAAGATCGCCGAGTACACGACCGAGCCGTACTTCAACTCGCCGCTGACCGACTACCTGCCCGCATCAAAGACGGTGCCGACGCCCGAGCAAGCGCTGGGCTACATCGCCGGCGCGCCGAACAATTTGCCTTATGCGGAAGACGTGTACCGCTACTTCCGGATGCTGCAGAAGGCCACGCCGCGTGTCAGGGTGTTCACGATCGGCCACACCGAGGAGGGCCGTGAAATGATCGCGGTCGCCATCGCCGACGAGTCCTTGATCAACGATCTGGATGCGAACAAGGCGCGGCTCGCACAACTCGCCGATCCGCGCACGCTGGGCATGGATGATGCGAAAGCCACGCAAATCATCAAACAGACCACGCCGGTCTACTACATCACCGCGACCATCCATTCCACCGAAACCGGGTCGCCGACCTCGGTGATGGAACTGGCATACCGCCTCGCCGTGGACGACGCTCCCTACATCCGCTACATCCGCTCGCATGTGATCACTTTGATCACGCCGGTGGTCGAAGTCGACGGCCGCGACCGCATGGTGGATTTGTACCGCTGGCACCGCGCCCATCCCGGCGAAAACTATCCGCCGCTGATGTACTGGGGTCATTACGTTGCGCACGACAATAACCGCGACGCGATGGGCGTGACGCTGAACCTGACCAAGAACGTGCTCGACACCTATGTCGGCTGGCATGCGCAGGTGCTGCACGACCTGCACGAATCGGTGCCTTTCCTTTACGACAACACCGTCGGCGCCGGCCCGTACAACGCCTGGATCGATCCGATCCTGACCAGCGAATGGCAAGAGCTCGGCTGGAACAACGTCGAACAGTTGACCAAGTTCGGCATGCCCGGCGTGTTCACGCACGGCAATTTCGATACCTGGAGCCCGGGCTATCTGATGTTCATCGCCGCCACGCACAACGGCATCAGCCGCTTGTACGAGACCTTCGGCAACGACGGTGCCGATACGGTCGAGCGCATCCTCGCTCCCGACGAATACGCGCGCACCTGGTACAAGCCCAATCCGCCCTTGCCCAAAGTGCTGTGGTCGCAACGCGACAACAACAACTACACACAGACGGGACTGCTGACCGCGCTCGACTATTTCGCGCGCAACGAGCGCAAATACCTGAGCAATTTCTGGCTGAAATCGAAGCGCTCGGTCGAAAAACCGCAGCTCGCGGGGCCCGCCGCCTATGTGTTGCCGGCAGACGATGCACATCCGGGTGCGCAGGCGGAATTGTTGCGAGTGCTGGCGAAGCAGCATGTCGAGCTCAGTCGCGCCAATGCCGCGTTCAGCGCGCAGGCGCCCGCGCCGGCGGATGCGAAACCGGCCAAGGCCGTGCAGCCGACCGAGCCGCCGCCAATCAGGACCGCCGCGCGCCGCTTTCCGGCCGGCAGCTGGATCGTGCGCATGGACCAACCCTACTCGCGCATCGCCGACACCCTGCTGGATCGCCAGTACTGGGCCCCGGACGATCCGCAAAAACACCCCTACGACGATACCGGCTGGTCATTCGGCGACCTGTTTGGCACTACGGTCGTGCGCATCGCCGATCCGGCCGTGCTGAACGTGCCGATGCGCAGCGCCACTGCGCCGGCGGCTCCGGCGTTCGATCCCGCGGGCCTTGGCGTCACCGGCAAGTTGCCGCGCATCGCCGTGATGCACACCTGGCTCGATACGCAAACCGAAGGCTGGTGGCGCATGGCGCTTGACAAGCTCGGCATCAAGTACGCCTACATCAGCACGCAGACCGTGGCGCGCGAAAAGAATCTGCGCGGCAAGTACGACGTCATCCTGTTCGGACCGATCGGCGGTGCCAGCATGCAGGACATCGTCGACGGCCTGCCGATGTACGGCAATCCGCTGCCATGGCAGACGACGAAGTTGACGCCGAATCTCGGCCGCATCGATTCGACGCCGGATATCCGCCCGGGCCTTGGCGAGACGGGACTGACGAACCTCAAGCGCTTCGTCGCGGATGGTGGCTTGCTGATTGCCTCCGAAGACAGCGCGATATTCGCCATCGATGCCGGACTCGCGCCCGGCGTCTCGGTGACGCCGCACGGCAATGTGCGCGTAGTCGGCAGCGTGCTGCGCGCCGACCTGGTGGACAAGACCAGTCCGATCGTGCGCGGCTACGATGCCTCCTTCGCCATGTACAGCGCGCACGGTCTGTCCTTCGAGATCAGCAATCTCATCGGCGGCGACAAGGATCTGCCGCGCGCCGACAAGTTCGAGCGCCCGACCGGACGCGGCGGTCCGCACGATGCCGACATTCCCGAAGGCCGACCCTACGCCGCCCCGCCGCCGCTGCCAGAGGCCAAGCCGTGGCAAGCGCTGCCGTTGAATGTCGAGCAGGAGCGCAACAATCCGCTGGTGATTCCCGCGGCGGACCGGCCCGAAGTGATCGTGCGCTGGGCTGACGCGAACAATCTGCTGATTTCCGGACTGCTCGAACATGGCGAAGCAATGGCGCAACGCGCGGCGGTCGTGCAAGCGCATTACGGCCGCGGCCGCGTGCTGCTGTTCGCCAGCAATCCGTTGTGGCGTGGCGAGACGATCGGCAGCTACGCGTTGGTGTTGAATGCGCTGACTTCCGCAGCCAGCCATTGATTATTGGACGATCCGAGTTTAGCCGTTCGCACTGAGCGTAGCCGTGAAACGGCGAAGTCGAAGTGCCCGCACCGGAGGGCTTCGACTTCGCGCCTTCGGCGCTACGCTCTGCCCGAACGGGTTCGAACAAAACGCGTTGTCGCAGCGCGAGCTAATGCGTATCCTCGGCGCATGTCCGAACCTGCTCCGAAATACGCCGAACGCTTCCGCGGTTTTCTGCCCGTCGCGGTCGATGTGGAAACCGGCGGTTTCGATTGCGAGCGGGACGCCCTGCTGGAAATCGCCGTGGTCGTCATCAACATGGACTCCACCGGCGAGGTGCATCCGGCACCGGTCGTGTCGACCCACGTCGAGCCGTTTCCCGGCGCCAACATCGATCCGCGCGCGCTGGAAATCACCGGCATCGATCCGACTCATCCGTTCCGCGCGGCGGTTGCAGAGCGCGAAGCGCTGGACTTGATTTTCCGGCCGATCCGCAAGGCGCTGCGCGAATACGGCTGTCAGCGCGCCATCCTGGTTGGCCACAACGCCGCCTTCGACCTGTCATTCCTCAACGCCGCGATCCGCCGCACCGGCCACAAGCGCAGCCCGTTTCATCTTTTCAGTTGCTTCGACACCGCCACGCTCGGCGGCCTCGCTTATGGCCAGACCGTGCTCAGCCGCGCCGTGCAGGCCGCGGGCTTCGATTGGAACGCGAACGAGGCGCACTCGGCCGTATACGACGCCGAGCGCACGGCGCTGCTGTTTTGCGAGATCGTCAATCGCTGGAAGCGCATGAGCGTGGCGGTCAGCGCTTGATAATGTCGCGGCGCGGTTCCACCATGTTGACATGCCGATCCACGAATACGTCGCCGTCACCAAAGGCTGCCCGCACTGCGAAGCGCATTTCGACGTGCTGCAGAAACTCAGCGAGGCGCCGCTGACGCGCTGCCCCCAGTGCGGCGCCGCCGTGCGGCGCGTGATTTCCGCACCGAACGTCGCGACGGGCAATTCCGGCTTGCTCAAGGAAAGCCACGCGGAAAAGCACGGTTTCACTCAATACCGCCGTTCCGAAAAAGGCATCTACGAAAAAGCCTACGGCAAGGGACCCAGATACATCAGCGACAAATAAGTTTTTGGAATTTCCAAATCGCCAGCAATTTGGACGTCCAAATTGCGTTTGCGGCCTCGCGGCGCTAGGCTCGAATGCCGTGCGTGGTCAATCGCATTTTTCAGCCGCTCGATCTGCTTCCCAATCGCATCCAGGTGACCCATGATTTACCAGACTATTCTTGAAACCATTGGCCGTACGCCGATCGTCCGCATCACCCGCCTTGCACCGAAAGGCGTCGATATCTATGTCAAGATCGAGGCCTTCAACCCGATGTCCTCGGTCAAGGACCGGCTTGCCATCGGCATCATCCTCGATGCCGAGGCGCGCGGCACGCTCAAACCGGGACAGCCCGTGGTCGAGGCCACCTCCGGCAACACCGGCATTGCGCTCGCCATGGTGTGCGCGGCCAAGGGTTACCCGTTCGTCGCCTTCATGAGCGATTCGTTCTCGATCGAGCGGCGCAAGCTGATGCGCGCGCTCGGCGCCAAAGTGATCCTGATTCCGGCGGCCGAACGCGGCACTGGCATGATCAAGCGCGCCGAGGCCTATGCCGCCAAACACGGCGCCTTCCTCGCGCGCCAGTTCGACAACGAGGCGAATCCGGCCTACCACCGCAGCACGACCGGCCCGGAAATCCTGCAGGACTTCGCCGGCAAGCGCCTGGACTGGTTCGTCACCGGCTGGGGCACGGGCGGCACCCTGACCGGCGCCGGCGAGATGCTCAAGCTGGCGCGCCCATCGATCAAGATCGCCGCGGCCGAACCCGCCGGCGCGGCATTGCTGTCGGGCAAGCCATGGCAGCCGCACAAGATCCAGGGCTGGACGCCGGACCTCGTGCCCGCGGTGCTCAACAAATCAGTCGCCGATCGCATCCTCACTGTTGACGACACGCTTGCCCGCGACACCGCGCGTGCGCTGGCGCACAAGGAAGGCATTTTCTGCGGCATTTCCTCCGGGGCTACATTCGCCGCCGCACTGGAGGTGGCAAAGCAGGCCAACCAGGGCGATGTGATTCTGGCCATGCTGCCTGACACCGGCGAGCGTTATCTGTCCACGTTCCTGTTCGAAGGCATCAACGAAGGTACGGATGTGGAGCTGGCGGATTTGTAGTTTTTCCCTTCCCGTCAGCGGGAGAGGCGAAGATCAAACGCTGCGCCTGCGGCCTCGCGCAATCCCGTAGATGCTAACGAGCAGCCACGCCAACTCCATCAGAAACGCCGGCAGGTTGAAGGCGTAGAGCAGCGAGACCATCACGAGAATCGCGCCGATCGCGTTGAGCAGTTGATACGGCAGCGCGTTGCCGCGCAGGCGACCGGCCTGCAGCAGAAAATACGCGAGCAGGATCACGACCACGCCGAGCAGCCCGATCGCGTCCGGCCAATGCAGGTGGATGGTCACGCTTTGGCTCCACGCTGCCGCAGCGCCTCGAACAGCGCCACGCCGGTCGCGACGGACACGTTGAGGCTTTCCACGCTGCCGCGCATCGGAATGTGGGCGAGGTAATCGCAGGATTCGCGCGTGAGCCTGCGCATGCCCTCGCCCTCGCCGCCCAGCACGATAGCGAGGGGACCTTTCAGATCGAGGCTGTAGAAGTCCTGCGGCGCATCGCCCGCCAAGCCCGCCAGCCACACGCCCTGTTGTTTGAGCGACTTGAGCGTGCGCGCCAGATTCGTCACCGCGAAGAAGGCGATGCGGTCGGCCGCGCCCGCCGAGGCCTTGCGCACGGTCGGCGTGATGCCGGCTGCCTTGTCCTTGGGCACGATGACGGCGGTGATGCCCGCCGCTTCCGCGCTGCGCAGGCAGGCGCCGAGATTGTGCGGATCGGTCACGCCATCGAGCACGAGCAGCAACGCCTGCGCACCGGCTTTCTCGACCAGCGCCGTCAACTCGTTTTCGTTGCGCGGCGGCGGCGTGCGGTAACGCGCGACCGCACCCTGATGGCGCGCGCCACCGGTCATCTTGTCGAGAGCGGCCTTATCGCGTGCATGCGGCTTGACGCCGGCGTCGCGCGCGCGCTCGGACAATTCCTTCAGCCGGGCATTGTGGCTGTCGGATTCCAGATACAGTTCGAGCACATTGGTCGGGTCGTGCGCCAGTGCGGCGTCAATGGCGTGAATTCCATAAATCAGTTCGCCGCTCATGCGTCGCTCCAGTCAAATAATGTTGTCGTGCACAGCACGACGATCCCTTCCCTTTCCTCCCGCAGGCGGGAGAAGCAAGGGGTGAGGGTGGCGAATATTATCCACCCTCACCGGGCGCGCTACGCACGCCGGCCTCTCCCGCCTGCGGGAGAAGCGAAGATTTCGTTGCGCGCCTCCTGCGCCAACCTGAAATCTATCTTGCGATCCTCCAGACTCGCACGCAGCACCTGCACGCGTACCGCATCGCCGAGACGGAATTTCAATCCGCGTCGCTCGCCGGTCAGCAGATGCCGCACCGGATCGAAATGATAGTAGTCGTTCGGCAACTGCGTGATGTGCACCAATCCGCTCACCTGCGATTGCGTCAGTTCGACGAACAGACCGAACGAGGTCACGCCGGAAACCACGCCGTCGAATTCGCTGCCGACGTGTTTTTCCATCCACGCGCACTTGTAGCGCTCGTCCACGTCGCGTTCGGCCTCGTCGGCGCGGCGCTCGTTCTGCGAGCAATGCGTGGCCAGACTGGCCATCTCGCCTGGCGTGTAGATATATTCCGACGGCTTGCCCTTCGCGAGCGCATGGCGGATCGCGCGATGCACGAGCAAGTCGGGATAACGGCGGATCGGCGAAGTGAAATGCGCGTAGGCATCCAGCGCCAAACCGAAATGCCCGGAATTCTGCGGGCTGTAGACGGCGAGGGACTGCGAGCGCAGCAGCACCGATTCGATCAATCCCGCGTCCGTTCGGCCATGAATTTTCTTGAGCAGACTGGAAAAATCCTTCGGTTGCACCTGCGCGTGCGGCGGCAACTTCAGGTGAAACTCGCGCAGGAATTCGAGCAGGTCTTCGTACTTGGCCTCGGGCGGCGGCGCATGCACGCGATACAACGCCGGAATCTTGCGCTGAGCGAGGAATTTCGCCGCCTCGACATTGGCTGCGATCATGCACTCCTCGATCAGCTTGTGCGCGTCATTGCGCGGCTCGGCGCCGAGCTGCACTACGGCACCGGCCTTGTCGAGACGGAACTTTACCTCGCGGCTGTCGAAATCGATCGCGCCGCGGCGCTGGCGCGCCTTGGCCAGAATCCGGTAGAGCTGATGCAGGTGCTCCAGATACGGCAACACGTCGGCCAGTTCGGCGCGCGCCGCGGCATCTTTTTCGCCCAGCGCCTGCCAGACGCGCGTGTAGGTCAGACGTGCGTGCGAGCGCATCACGGCCGTATGGAATGTCGAACGCACGACTTCGCCATCGCGATTCACGCGCATGTCGCAAACCATGCACAGGCGTTCGACTTTCGGATTCAGCGAACAGATGCCGTTGGACAAGGTCTCCGGCAGCATCGGCACGACGAAACCGGGAAAATACACCGAGGTCGCGCGCTTGACGGCTTGCTCGTCGAGCGCGGTGCCGGGACGCACGTAATGCGAGACGTCGGCGATGGCCACGACGAGGCGGAAGCCATCCTGCACGGGTTCCGCATACACGGCGTCGTCGAAATCGCGCGCATCCTCGCCGTCGATGGTGACCAGCGGCAGATCGCGCAGATCCAGGCGTCCAGCGATCTCTTCGCGCGAAACATTGGGTTCGACTTGTGCCGCTTCGCGCAAGGTGTCGTCCGGCCAATCATGCGGCAAGCCGTGGCTGGCGATCGCCATCTCCACGATCAGCGACGGCACGAGGCGCTCGCCGAGCACGCTGACGATCTCGCCGATCGGACCGCGCTGTGCGGTCGGCGGCTGGGTGATTTCGGCGACGACAATCTGGCCGGAGCGCGCGCCGCGATCCTTGCCCGGCGGAATCAGCACGTCCTGATGCAGGCGGCGATCGTCCGGTGTCACCACGACAATGCCATTTTCCGTGACCACGCGCCCGACCAGGCGCGAGGCGCGCCGTTCCAGAACCTCGACAATCGCGCCCTGCTTGCGGCCACGATGATCGACGCCGACGATGCTGGCGAGCACGCGGTCGCCGTGCAGCACTTTGCGCATCTGCGCGGGCGACAGGTAAATATCGTCGCCACCGGCATCCGGGCGCAGGAAACCGAAACCTTCCGCATTGGCGAGAATGGCGCCGGGAATCAGATCGAGTTTTTGCGCCACGCCATATCCGCCGCGGCGGTTTTGCAGCAATTGGCCGTCGCGCAGCATAGCCGCCAGACGCTTGTCCAGCGCTTCGAGGTCGCGTGGATCGGCGAGCCCGAGCTCATGCGCTAACGATTCGGCCTTGAGCAGTTGCCCGTGCTTGCCGAGAAATTCGAGAATCGCCTCGCGGCTCGGTATCGGATGCTCGTAACGCTGCGCTTCGCGCTGTGCGTGCGGATCGGTGCGCTGCGGTCCGGCTTTGGTCCGCGCTGGCGCGCTCGGCATCCAGCCGGGACGCTTGGTCGCGGACTTGCGTGGAGTCTTGTCGCTTGATGCTCTTCGTTTCACTTGAGTCCTTGCTGGTACAATTGACAAGCCGCGACACGATCAGTATCGTTCGCGGCCCTGCGCAAGCGGGCCTCGCGCACCTGCCCAGGTGGCGGAATTGGTAGACGCACTAGTTTCAGGTACTAGCGGGTAAAACCGTGGAGGTTCGAGTCCTCTCCTGGGCACCATCGCACCGCGCCGTTTCATCCTACGGCAAGTCCTTAGCCTCCGGCGCATCGCGCAGTCGCACCTGATCCGCTGCGGGCACGCGGATTTCCGCTTTTCCGGCAGACTTGAGCGCGGCATTCAACGCGGCCAATTCGTTTTTCTGCACGCCGTCCCAGCGTCGCAGGGCGCGATCCAGGCGCGCGTCCGCCGCCGTGACGACCTCGCGCTGCGGCTGCGTGGGTGCGCGGTCGCTGCCTTCGAGATCGGCAGCAATGGCGGAAAGCACGCCGCCGATATCGTCGAGGTTTTCGCCATCATGACCCGCGCCGGAGCGCAACGGCGCAACCGCGGCGTGGTATTTCGCCAGCGCGGGCGCAACCGATTTACCCTGTGCGCCATCGCCGAGTTTTTCGATCTGCGCACCGACATCGTGAATCTGTCCGTAGGCGACGAAATCGCGGTCGAGCGCCTTGTCCACCTGCTGACCGAAGATCAATGTCGCCGACAGCGCAGATGCATCCAGCGGCACACGCGGATCGGGCACGACCTTGAGCGGGACTGTCTGCACCTTGCCGTCGATGTTCAGCGCCACCGTGTAATCGCCCGGCGCCGCAAGCATGCCCTGCGGCACGATCGGCGTGCCCTTACCGAACACCGCGTTGATGCCGTAGTCGTAATGCACCGCACGCGGACGCGGCAGGCGCAGGTCCCAGACGAAGCGATGCATGCCCGCGGTGGCGGAAAGCGGCAGCGGTTTGCGGGTCCAAGATGCGGCAAAGTAGCGCTCGGCATCCGGCACCGTTTCCGGCCGGTCGCTGGCGAAACGACGCACGACGTTTCCGGCCGCATCGCGGATTTCGAGCACGACCTTCTCCGCTGTTCGCGCAAGTCGGTAATCGATGATCGCACCGGTCGGCGGATTTTCGCCGAGCGCGGTGTCCGGCGGCGGCGGCGTATCCTTGTTCTGGCTGCCGCGCACGCGGATCGCCGACGCCGGATCGAACAGCACGTTGGCATTCGCGGCCAGTTTCGCGTGCTGGCGCAGCGGCGCAAGATCGTCAAGCACCCAGATCGCGCGGCCCTGCGTGGCGGCGATGAGATCGCCGTCATGCACGAGCAGATCGCGCACCCACGCCGTGGGCAGATTGCGCTGCAGCGATTGCCAGCGCCCGCCATCGTCGAAGGACACGAACACGCCCGCGTCCGTTCCGGCATAGAGCAATCCGGCCACAGCGGGATCGGATCGCACCACGTCGACGAAATGCCCCGCCGGCAATCCCGCGCTGATGTCGGTCCAGGTCTTGCCGCCGTCGTGCGTGCGCAGGACGCGTGGCGCAAAATCGTCCTGGCGGTGGTTGTCCACTGCAATGTATACGGTGTTCTTCTGAGCGGCGGAAACATCGACGCTGGCGATCTTGGCCCATGCCGGCACGAGCTTGGGCGTGACGTTCTGCCAGCCCTTGCCGCCATCAAGCGTGCGCCGGATCGTGCCGTCGTCGGTGCCGATCCAGATTTCGTCGTTGTCGCGTGGCGACAGGCCGATGGAGAAGATCACGCCGTAGCCGCAGGCGCGCGCGGTGGCAGGCCCCAGGTTGCCGCCGCAATTTTTCGCGTGCGGATCCTTTGCGGAAAGATCGGGACTGATCGTCTGCCAGGTCGCACCCTTGTCGATGGAGCGGAACAGCACCTGGGAGCCCTGATACAGCGGATACGGCGGCAGCGGAGATGCCGCGATCGGCGTGATCCAGGTGTAGCGGTATTTCACCGACGTCGGGCGTTCGCCGTAACTGGAGACCGGCCAGGGCGAGATGTTCTGCACCTCGCCGGTGCGCGCATCCCAGCGCGACAGGCGCCCGCCCAGGCCGGAGCCGTAGACGATGTTGGCGTCCTGCGGATCGGGGATGTCGTAGTCACGCTCGTCGCCGCCGACCGGGTGCCAGTCGCGCAAGCCCAGCGCGCCGTAGTCGCTGCGGCTGGCGATGCCGACGGTGCCCGAATCCTGCTGCCCGGAATAGATCCAGTACGGAAAGCGGTTGTCGGCGGCGAGGTGGTAGAACTGCCCGGTCGGCTGGTTGTACCAGTCGCTCCAGTGCGCGCCGCCATCCACAGTCACCACCGTGCCCTGATCGCTGGCGGTGACGATGTGATCCGGATGTTTCGGATTGATCCAGACGAAATGATAATCGTCGCCGCCCGGCGCGCCCTTGAAGACGTGCCAGGTCTTGCCGCCGTCCTCGGACATGCGGATCGACTGGCCGGCGGAATAGATGCGGTCGCGGTCCGTCGGATCGACCGCGATGCGGCAGAAATAGTCGTTCTCCAGCCAGCCTGCGCCGCTCATGCGCGTCCAGCTGGCGCCGCCGTCGTCGGAGCGGTACAAACCGCCCTCGTCCTTCGCCCCGGCATGCGGCACGTTGCCGCTGTATGGCGCCGCATTCACCACGGCATAGACGCGGCCGCCGCCGGCCGTGGCCAGGCCAATGCGGCCCAGCGTCGCCTGCGGCCAGCCGTGGCCGGCGATGCGCTTCCAGGTGACACCGCCATCGGTGGATTTGTATACGCCGCTGCCCGGCCCTGCATTCGGCTGGAAGTACGACAGCCACGGATAGTTGCGCACCTGCCAGGCCGCGGCATAAACGGTTTGCGGATTGGCCGGATCGGCGGCGAGATCGACCACACCGGTATCGGCATTGACGAACAGAGTCTTTCTCCAGGTCCTGCCGCCATCGGTCGAGCGGAACACGCCGCGTTCCTTGTTGGGACCGAAATAATGTCCGAGCGCGCCGACCAGCACCGTGTCGGCATTGCGCGGATCGACCAGAATCTTGCCGATATGGCGCGTCGCGGCGAGTCCCGCCGAAGCCCAGGTCTTGCCACCGTCTGTGGATTTGTATACGCCGTTGCCGGCAGCGACGTCGTAGCGTGCGGCGACCTGACCGGTGCCGACATAGATCGTGTCAGGATTCGACGGTGCGATCGCCAGTGCGCCGACCGCCGCGGCCGGCAAATCGCCCATCGGATGCCAGGTCGCGCCGGCGTCGTCGCTCTTCCATACGCCGCCGCCGGCGGCACCGAAATAGAAGGTATCGGGCCGATCCGGAATACCGACCGCCATCGTGCTCCAGCCGGCGCGGAACGGGCCGATCAGGCGCCAGCGCATGGCATCGGCAATCTCCGCCGGCGGCGCCGCGAAGAGCGGAAACGCGAATGCGATGGCGGCGAGGGCTGCGCTGCGGCGTAGGCAAGGGGCGATCATGCGGTTTCTCCTGAGTCCAGCGCAGCGCGCCAGGGTTTATGCGAAGGGATCTTTCAACGCGATGGTGTCGTCGCGGTCGGCGCCGGTTGCGACCAACGCAATGTGTGTACCGGCCAGTTCCTCCACCGCGCGCAGGTACGCGCGCGCGGCCGGCGGCAATCTGGAAAAATCCCGTATTCCACAAGTGGATTCTTCCCAACCGGGGAACTCCAGATACACCGGCTTGCACTCGTCCCAGCCGGCGGCATCCAGCGGCGCCAGCTCACGGCGCTTGCCGCGGTATTCGTAGGCGACACAGACCTTGATCGAGGGCAGCCCGTCGAGCACGTCGAGCTTGGTGATGGCCAGGCCATTGATGCCGTTGATCTGCACCGCGCGCTTGAGCGCGACGAGGTCGATCCAGCCGCAGCGGCGCGGGCGTCCGGTGGTTGCGCCGAACTCGTTGCCGCGCTTGCGCAGCGCCTCGCCGGTGGCATCGTCGAGTTCGGTCGGGAACGGCCCGCCGCCGACGCGCGTCGCATAAGCCTTGCAGATGCCGAGCACGTAGTCGATGTCGCAGGCGCCGACGCCGGTGCCGGCGCAGGCGCCGCCGACCGTGGTGTTCGACGAGGTCACGTAAGGGTACGTGCCGTGGTCGATGTCGAGCAGCGCGCCCTGTGCGCCCTCAAAAAGTATACTCCGGCCGTTCTTGCGCAGTTCGTGCAAGGTTGTGGCGACGTCGTCGATCATGGGCTTGACGTACTCGCCGAACGCGAGCGCCTCGTCGAGCACCTTGCGGTAATCGACTTCCTCGGCCTTGAGCCAATTTTTCAACACGAAGTTGTGGTAATCGACGATGCCGCGCAGCTTGTCCGGCAACTCGTGCGGATACATCAGATCGGCCACGCGCACGCCGCGGCGCGCAGCCTTGTCCTCGTAGGCGGGGCCGATGCCGCGCCCGGTCGTGCCGATGGCCTGTTTGCCGCTGGCCTTCTCGCGCGCCTGATCCAGCGCGATGTGGTAGGGCATGATCAGCGGCGTGGCCGGACTGATCTTCAGTCGCGGGCGCACGTCCACGCCCTGACCTTCGAGTTCGCCGATTTCCTGCTGCAGCGCCGCCGGCGACAGCACCACGCCGTTGCCGATCAGGCATAGCACGCCATCGCGCAGGATGCCGGAAGGAATCAGGTGCAATACCGTCTTCTTGCCCTTGATGACGAGCGTATGCCCGGCGTTGTGGCCGCCCTGGAAGCGCGCCACCGCACTGACGCGCTCGGTGAGCAGGTCGACGATCTTGCCCTTGCCTTCGTCGCCCCATTGGGCTCCGAGAATTACAACAGACTTTCCCATAATGCTTCCGTGTAGGTGCGCCGACGATTATTCGTGCGTGCCGCGATACGCCTTCTCGCCCGCGGTCACGCGCAATTTCAGACGGTTTTGCGCGGTCGGCAGCGGACAGGTCGCGTACGGCGTGAACGCGCAAGGCGGATTGTAAGCCTTGTTGAAATCGATCACGATCTTGCCGTCCCTTGGCGGATCGGTATAGAGCATGCGCGAGGCGCCGTAGGTCTCGTGGCCGTTGGTCCTGTCGCCGAATGTCAGGAACAGGTTCGTGTCGCCCGGCGTCTCGATCACCGGCTCCAGGCGATAGGACTTGCCATCGCGCTCGAACACGGCCGCGCCCGGCACCACGACCTTGTCGACCTGGCCGAGGATATTCGGTTCTTCGACTTCATGCGGCGGATTGTAGGCCTCCCACTTGGCCACGATGCGCCAATTTTCGTCGATCGGGAAATAATCAATGCCCGCGAAGTGCGTACGCGTCGGCGCATCGGTGTCCTTCACGCGCAGGCCGTACTTGTCGCCGCGCTGGACGAGATAGAAGCCGACCGTGCCGAAGGAAACCGTGGTCGGCTTGTCGTGGCTGTCGTCGAGCAACACGGCCTCGCGCACCGGTTTGCCGTCGATGGTCGCGCCGGAATCCTTGTCCAACGCGATCGCGGCCTTGTCGTGGTCCAGCACGATCGTGCCCAGATGTGCCGGCGCCTTGGCCAGAACGATGTCATTGTCCTTGGCCGAGCCGAGCGTGTTCCTGCCGTCCTTGAGCCAATCCAGTGCGACCAGCGACAGCCAACCATGCGGGGCGCGCAGGTGTTCGACGCGATCCTGCCGCCACGCCTCGATCTGCTTGACGTAGGCGGAATCCGCCGAAACGTCGGCTCCGGCGGCGAGCATTGCGGTCGCGAGCAATACCGAATTGATCATGGGATTCTCCAACAATTTTCCGGAACCTTCGTATCGACCGTCGTTTGCGAAGGCAGATTGCAGACTGCCGGAGGGCAGGAACCGGAGTTTACTGGGTTGTAAATGAGGATTCCGAGCGCCGCCCGGACGCAACCTGCCGAGCGCAACCGGTCATACGAAGGTTCCTCAGCGTCCGCGCAGGAACATCCGGTCCAACTCCGCCATCGGCAACTGCACCCAGGTCGGGCGGCCGTGGTTGCACTGCCCGGAACGCTCGGTCGCTTCCATCTCGCGCAAGAGTGCGTTCATTTCCGGCAATGTCAAGCGCCGATTGGCACGGATCGAACCGTGACAGGCCATCGTCGCGAGGATTTCGTTCTGCGTTTCCTGCAGCCGGCGCGAGTTGCCGTGCGCGGCCAGATCGCCGAGCACGTCGCGCGCCAGTCCCGCGACATCGGCGCCGTCGAGAATGCCCGGATAGCGCTTGACGATCACGCTCTGCGGCCCGCCGCGCGCGATCTCGAACCCGAGCGCGGCGAGTTCTTCGGCATGATCCTGCGCGGCGGCGGCCTCGCGTTCGCTCAGCGCCAGACTCAGCGGCACCAGCAGCGGTTGCGCGTGAATGCCGTCGCAGGCGCGCGCGGTCTTGAGCTTTTCATAGGTGATGCGCTCGTGCGCGGCGTGCATGTCCACGAGTACCAGGCCGTGCGCGTTTTCCGCCAGCACATATACGCCAGCGAGTTGGGCGAGCGCGAAACCGAGTGGCGGCACGTCCGCCGCAGACAGCGTCGCATCCGGCGGCACGGCATTCGACACGCTTGCCGACGCTGCACCGAACAGCGCGGCATAATCGACGAGAGGTTCGCGTACGCCAAGCCCCAGACCATGTTGATTGGGTCGATTCCAGGAACCGTCCAGGGCGCGAGTTGCCGGCCTCGACATCCCCGTCGACTCGCTCGCCGGCACGGGCGGCGTTTCTATGCCGCTGGCGAAATCCCCGGCTCGCCCCGCCCGCGTCTGCGCCAGCGCCTCGTTGAGCGTGCGATACAGGAAGTCGTGCACGAGACGGCTCTCGCGGAAACGCACTTCGGACTTGGCCGGATGCACGTTCACGTCCACGCCCTCGGGCGGCAATTCCAGGAACAGGACATAGGCCGGATGGCGGCCGTGGAACAGCACGTCGGCATAGGCCTGGCGCACCGCATGGGTCACTACGCGGTCGCGCACGAGACGTCCGTTCACATAGAAGAACTGCTGATCCGGCTGGCTGCGCGAGGCAGTCGGCTGGCCGAGCCAGCCCGACAGGCGCAGACCGGCGGCGGCGTGATCCACGCGCAGGCTGTCGGCCGGAAACTCCTCGCCGAGGATGTCGCCCACGCGTGCGCCGAGCGCGGTTTCGTCGTTCGCCGGCCGCAGCAGGCGCAGCGGCCTGGCGTTGTGCGTCAGGCGGATATCGACATCCGGGCGCGCCAACGCAATCGCCTTGACGAGTTCGTCGATGTGGCCGAATTCCGTGCGCTCGGCGCGCAGAAACTTGCGCCGCGCCGGCACGTTGTGGAACAGGTCCCGCACCTCGATCGTGGTTCCCTGCGGATGCTGTGCCGGTCGCGCCGGGTCGAGCTGGCCGCCTTCGCGTGCGATCCGCCAGGCCGTATCCGCACCGGCGGCGCGCGAGGTTAGGGCGAAACGCGAAACCGAGGCGATCGAGGCCAGCGCCTCGCCGCGGAAGCCGAGCGTACGCACGTGCTCCAGGTCTTCCAGCGTGGCGATCTTGCTGGTCGCGTGCTGGGCGAGCGCGAGCGGCAACTCGTCGGCGGGAATTCCGGCACCGTCGTCGCGCACCCGGATCAGGCGCGCGCCGCCATCCTCGATGTCGATCTCCAGCCGTGTGGCACCCGCGTCGAGACTGTTCTCGACCAGCTCCTTGACCACCGACGCGGGCCGCTCCACCACCTCGCCGGCGGCGATCTGATTGACGAGTTCGGGGGAAAGCGGGCGGATGCGCGACACGAGCGCATGATAACGAAATCAGCGCACTGCGGTGCTGGTTTTCGCTTTGAGAACAGAGCTTCCGTGCGCCCTGCGGGCGCCCGGAAGCTCTTCTACTGAGTGAAAATGTCCTTCGACTTCGCGCCCACGGCGCTACGCTCAGGACGAACGGGTTGCGAAGGAGCGAACCACCCTCAGCCCATCCCTCTCCCGCCGGCGGGAGAGGGGGAATAGCGCGCTACTCTGACTCAGCACGCACTCTGACTCAGCACGCACTCCAATACAGCGGTTACTCGGAGGCAGCCCGCGACTGCATTCCGCGATAGATCAGGTACGGCTCGGCCTGGCCGTTGATCACCGCATCATCGACGACGACTTTCGAGACGTGCTCAAGCGATGGCAGTTCGTACATGGTGTCGAGCAACACCTGCTCGAGGATCGTGCGCAGGCCGCGCGCGCCGGTCTTGCGTTTGAGCGCCTTGCGCGCGACCGCGGAGAGCGCGTCGTTGCGGAACTCGAGTTCGGCACCTTCCAGCTCGAACATGCGCTTGAACTGCTTGACGATGGCGTTCTTCGGCTCGGTGAGGATCTTGATCAGCGCGGCCTCGTCGAGCTCCTCGAGCGTGGCCACGACCGGCAGGCGGCCGACGAATTCGGGGATGAGACCGTACTTGACCAGATCGCCCGGCTCAACGTCGGCCAGTACCTTGCCGACATTGGTCTGCGTGTTCTTGCTGCGCACTTCAGCGGCAAAGCCGATGCCGGTGGATTCGGAGCGCTGCTGAATGACTTTTTCCAGGCCCGAGAACGCGCCGCCGCAGATGAAAAGTATATTTTTGGTGTCGACCTGCAGGAATTCCTGCTGCGGATGCTTGCGCCCGCCCTGCGGCGGTACCGAGGCCATGGTGCCTTCGATGAGCTTGAGCAGCGCCTGCTGCACGCCTTCGCCGGAGACGTCGCGCGTGATCGAGGGGTTTTCGCTCTTGCGCGAGATCTTGTCGATCTCGTCGATGTAGACGATGCCGGATTGCGCCTTCTCGACGTCGTAGTCGCACTTCTGCAGCAGCTTCTGGATGATGTTCTCGACGTCCTCACCGACGTAACCGGCTTCGGTCAGCGTGGTCGCGTCGGCGATCGTGAACGGCACGTTGAGCAGGCGCGCCAGGGTCTCGGCAAGCAGGGTCTTGCCCGAACCGGTCGGACCGATCAGCAGGATGTTGGACTTGGCCAGCTCGACTTCGTCCTGGCGCTGGCGCGCTTCCAGACGCTTGTAGTGGTTGTACACCGCCACCGCCAGCACCTTCTTGGCGCGTCCCTGCCCGATCACGTACTGGTCGAGCACGTCCATGATCTCGCGCGGCTTGGGCAGGTGGCTGCGTTTGCCGGCGTTCTTTTCCTCAAGTTCCTCGCGGATGATGTCGTTGCACAGCTCGACGCATTCGTCGCAGATGTACACGCTCGGGCCCGCAATCAGCTTGCGTACCTCGTGCTGGCTCTTGCCACAGAACGAGCAATACAGAATCTTGCTGCTGTCGCCGGATCGGCCCTGTCGGTCGTCACTCATGTCCGGGAACCCCGTAACTCATTGCTTTTCAAGAATACCACAGGCCCGCGCAAATCCAGCCACCGGCGACGAGCGGGGCTTTTACGCAGGTGATCGGAGAAAAACCTGAATCAGGCGGTCTTGACCGTTTCGGCCGGCCTCTGCTCGATCACCTCGTCGACCAGGCCGTAGGCCCTGGCCTCGGCCGCGCTCTTGAAGTTGTCGCGGTCGGTGTCCTTGGTGATCTGCTCGATCGGCTGACCGGTGTGGCGGGCCAGAATCGCGTTCAGCTTTTCCTTGATCGTCAGGGTTTCCTTGGCGTGGATTTCGATGTCCGAGGCCTGTCCCTGGAAGCCGCCGAGGGGCTGATGGATCATGATGCGAGAATTCGGCAACGCATAGCGCTTGCCCTTGGCGCCGGCCGCGAGCAGCAGCGAACCCATGCTCGCCGCCTGGCCGACGCAGATCGTGCTCACGTCGGGCTTGATGAACTGCATGGTGTCGTAGACCGCCATGCCGGCGGTAACCACGCCACCGGGAGAGTTGATGTACAGGTTGATGTCCTTGTCCGGATTCTCCGATTCCAGGAACAGCAACTGCGCAATGATCACGTTGGCCATGTAATCGTCGATCGGACCAACGCAGAAGACCACACGCTCCTTGAGCAGGCGCGAGTAGATGTCGTAGGCACGTTCGCCGCGCGGGGTCTGTTCGACCACCATCGGCACCAGGTTCAAGCCGCGGATTTCGTTTTTCATATGGTTTGCTCAACACGTCAACGTAACGTCTGCAGAAGCGTCTCGAGCGCAAGCAGGTTGCTCCACGCCGGAGCACAGGAACCGGAGTGTACACGCTAGTACATGAGGATTACTCACCGCTTCCGCGGTTCGCCCTCCGGGCCAGCTCCGCGGTTCGCTCCGGCATCCCGCCTGCGCAGTCCAAACACCGCCGACGCGCCTGATCTTAAATGGAATCAGGCCGAGCGCAGCAGCTTGTTCAGACGTTACTGCTGGCGCATCGCTTCGTTGAACGTCAGCGTCTGTTCGGTCGTCTGTGCGTGCGCGGCGACCCACTCGGCCACCTGGTCTTCCATCACCCGATTCTGCAGACCACCCATTAACTGGGGATCGCGCTGGTAGAGTTCAACCACCTGCGTCGGTTCCTCGTAGGTGGATGCGATCGTGGCGAGGAGTTCGGCCACGCGCCGGCTGTCCGGGCGGATGTCGTTCTGGCGCGCCAGTTCGCCGATCAGCACGCCGGCACACACGCGGCGTCGGGCCATTTCCATGTAGACCGACACGTCGGCCGCGAACGGCTGGCCCTGCTGTTGCGCTTGCGCCTGGGCCTGGCCGTGCAGCGCGCGCGACTCGGCGTCGACCATGCCCTGCGGCAGTTCGATATCGGGATGCGCGGCGATGAGTTTTTCCACGACCTCGTTTTTCAGGCGCACGGCAAGCATGCCGGTGAGTTCGCGTTCGAGGTTCGCGCGCACATCGGCGCGGAATCTTTCCACGTCGCCGCCGCCGATACCGAAGCTGGCGATGAAAGCATCGTCCACGTCCGGCAGTTTGGCTTCCTGTACGCGCATCAATTTGACGCTAGCGTTCGCGGCCTTGCCGGCCAGCGCCGCATTGCGGAAATCCGCCGGGAACATCACGTCGGTGTCGAACTCATCCCCGGCGGCATGACCGATCAGGGCGTTTTCCAGATCCCCGCCCATCGCGCCGGAGCCGATGATCGTGCCGACGCGCTCGCGCTCGTGCGCGAAGCCCTCGCCCTGCGCGGAGAACTCGAACAGCGCCATGTCGCCCGCCTGCGCTGCGCGCTCGACCGATGTCCAGGCGCGGCGCTGCTGGCGGAGCGTTTCGATCATCGCATCCACGTCGGCGTCAGCAACAACAGCCGTATGTTTGGTGATGGCCATGCCGGTGACATCGAGCTTGCCGACTTCCGGCAACACCTCGAACGTGGCGGTGTATTCGATCTGCCCGTCCACCGGCTCGCCGCTGGTGGAAATCGACGGCGACGCGGCCGGGCGCAGCTTCTGTTCGCTCACGGCCTGCTGAAAACTCGTGCGCACCAGTTCCGACATGGCCTCGCCACGAATCTGCGCGCCGAAACGCTGCTCGATCACCGTTACCGGCACCTTGCCGGGACGAAAACCCTTGAGGCGGACATTGCGGCCCGCGTCGACGATGCGCGAGCGCACCGTGGATTCGTACGCATCCGCCGGGAGGCGCACGACCAACCTGCGCTCGAGCTTGCCGACGTTTTCAACCGAAACTTGCATATTGCTTTTCCTGTTGCTTGTAACCCCCTTAAGTTAAGGGGGTGGTCAAACCCGAGCAAGGCGAGGGTTTGGCCGGGGGTTGTGGTGGGTGCGCATAGGTTATTCGAAATCCCGTCAACCGAATCTTGTCAAACCATTGTCGTGGTGCGAAAGGAGAGACTCGAACTCTCACGGGTTGCCCCGCTGGAACCTAAATCCAGTGCGTCTACCAGTTCCGCCACTTTCGCATGTATGAAAGAAAGCACCGGATTGTCGCGCATCGTGCGCGCGGGAAAAAGTGGTGGGCCGTCTAGGACTCGAACCTAGGACCAAGAGATTAAGAGTCTCCTGCTCTACCAACTGAGCTAACGGCCCATCTTTGTGCAAGATCGGGCATCCTGCCGTCACTTGCAAGCAAACGGTCGCGGCAAAGCCGCGCCACGTTTGCACAGCCACGCTACGCGCGTCTGTGTTCGCACATCCTGTGCGAAGCGGTCGCCCGCTTTCACACAACTGGGGTGGACGATGGGATTCGAACCCACGACAACCGGAATCACAATCCGGTACTCTAACCAACTGAGCTACGCCCACCATAAACAGAACTGACGCTCACTCTGGCGCGCCCGGCGGGACTCGAACCCACAACCGCCGGCTTAGAAGGCCGGTGCTCTATCCGGTTGAGCTACGGGCGCAACCGTCAGAGTCTATCGCACCGCCCCATCCCTGGTGGAATATCCGATCGGCATCCTTGCCTCACCCTCAGTCCTCGCACCACTCATGCAGACGGTTGGTCGGGGTAGAGGGATTCGAACTCTCGACATCCAGCTCCCAAAGCTGGCGCTCTACCAGGCTGAGCTATACCCCGATCGTTCGATCCGCCATCGTCAAACCGATTTTCACCTCGCAAAAACCGAAGGGTGCCGCGGCACCCTTCGCTGATATGGCGCGCCCGGAGAGATTCGAACTCCCGACCACCAAGTTCGTAGCCTGGTACTCTATCCAACTGAGCTACGGGCGCGTTGAAACACTTCTAATCAACCATCCCTGGTGCAGCCTTCCAGTCGGCATCCCTGCCTCATCCTCGCCGCATCGCACGCGATGCCATTCAAGGCATCGCGTAGCGCTCGCGTCTCGACCAACTGAGCTACGGGCGCGTGGAACCGCTAATTATCGCGTCGACGCGATTTTCCGTCAACGAAAAATTCGATAGAAACAGACTGGCGGAGAGGTAGTCCGCTTTGACGAAGTCTAGCATGATCCATCGCGCTCTCGGAAGTGGCTTATTTCCTAGGTTTCTCCTCACTTCTTCGTCCCTGCACATCTAGCTACGTGCGCTCAAATCGCATAAGCTATTGTAAGTCGATTTGATAGTTATAGAGGCTTCGATGGCACGCAAAATTCATCGACTGACCGCTCTGGCCGTGAGCCGGACAACGCAAGCCGGGCTTTATGGCGATGGTGGCGGCTTGTACTTGCAGATTACGCCAGCTGGCGTGAAATCGTGGCTGTTTCGCTACATGCGCCAAGGCAAAGCGCGGGGCATGGGACTCGGCCCGCTGCATACCATCAATCTCGCCGAGGCCCGCAGCAAGGCGCTGGCTTGCCGTAAATTGCTGCTCGACGGCGCGGACCCGCTGGAAGCCAAACGCCAGCATCGAATTTCCGTCGCCCTGTCCAATGCCAAGAGCATGACCTTCGAGCAATGCGCAACAGCGTACATCGCTGCGCACAAGGCGGGCTGGAAGAGCGAGAAACACGCGTCCCAATGGACCAACACGCTTGAAACCTACGCCTACCCGATTTTTGGCAAGCTCCCGGTCGCCTCGATCGACACAGCGTTGGTTATGAAGGTGCTCGAACCGATCTGGACGACCAAAACGGAAACCGCTACCCGTGTGCGCGGGCGCATGGAATCCGTGCTGAATTGGGCCAGTGTGCGTGGCTACCGCGAAGGTGAAAACCCGGCACGCTGGAAAGGCCATCTCGACCATCTACTACCCAAGCGCTCCAAGGTAGCAGAAGTTCATCACCACCCAGCGCTCGCCTATGCCGATGCGCCGGACTTCATGGTCGAACTTCGTCAGCAAGAAGGAATTGCCGCAGAGGCGCTGGAATTCCTGATCCTGACTGCCTGCCGAACCAATGAGGTAATCGGCGCGCGCTGGAAAGAGTTCGACCTCGCGGAGAAAACCTGGGTTGTTCCTGCTGCCCGCATGAAAGCCGGCAAGGAACACCGCGTGCCGTTGTCCCCGCGTGCGCTTACGATCCTCAAAGGATTGCGCAAACAGGCTCAGGACGAATTTGTATTCCCAGGCCAGCAGCCCGGCAAATTCCTTTCAAACATGGCAATGCTGGAACTACTCAAGCGCATGAAGCTCGATGGGTTAACTGTGCACGGTTTCCGCTCCACCTTCCGCGATTGGGTGGGCGAAACGACGAATTTTCCGCGCGAAGTTGCAGAAGCCGCGCTAGCGCATGCGATCAAGGACAAGGCCGAAGCGGCCTACGCACGCGGCGATCTGTTCGCCAAGCGCCGTCGGATGTTCGAGAATTGGGCGCGTTATCTCGCAAGACATCCGGCGTAGTGTGCGATGAGTCGGGTGTGCCACTACCAGCTGCCGCTCAATCGAGCCTGCGCAAGCCGGCCGCTAAAACGACGAAGCGCTGCGAGCGCGTGCTGATCGAGGCCAGCATGCCGCGTCCTTTACCTGGCTTCGTCACCAAATCCGAGCAGAGACTTGAAGTTCAATGACACCAAGTCACCAACGATCTTGCGCGCGAATGGCAGCCTATAGTCCTTAAAAGCTCTCTCGATTTCATCGATGCTCAGGGACTTGTCTTCCTCTCCTTCGGGTCCGAACCAATACCGACTACTGTCCCCATAGGGTTCCCACACAACGTAAGGGTTCCCTCGATATCTAAAGAACACACGAGCATCACTCGGAGAGCTAAACGGCCGCTTCACTCGCACATCGGTTACGTCAGAGATGCCCTTGAGAATGTCTGCAATCTTCCCCGATCCGATATACGCGTTCTCGACTTCGAAAGCATACAAACGATTGTCATCGCTTCTCGTTGGATAGGTCTTCATCCTCGGACCTCCTCACTTGTCGCAACCACAGCCGCTTCCATTCCAAGCGCCCGTTACGACAACACCGGCTGCGTAGCCATTGAACCAAGGATTCGTCCGCCCTGCGCCTCTCCTCAAAGCCTCGTCCGTTAGATACTTGCTCAAGTTGGGTGGCCGGAGACTTTCGCCACCGCCAAATGCGGCTCGCAGTGCAGCCCTGCCGGCCGATGCCGCAGAACCGGAAGCCGCGAACATTGAATAGCCCTTCGCGGCGGCGGCGTAACCTAACCTCCCTGTTCCGAATGCGAAGGCCGTCCAGCTTCCTGCGGAATACCAGCCTGAACACCTGTTCACGCCGCCATCCCAACCTTCGTGTTGGCGAATGTAGTAAGTGATATTTAGCGACAACGAATCCCCAAGTCCGGTGGTGAAATCCATCACTGGCTGCGGCACACTCGGTAGATCGGCGGCGCTGAATAGGCCGTACGGATCGTAAAAATCGATCGGATCGCCATCTACGTACGCATAGCTGTTGAGCCCCGCGACCAACCCCATCGGATCTTCTGAGATGAAGCGTTTCAGGGTCGGACTGTAGTACCGGGCACGGTAGTAGTAGAGGCCACCATCGTTTTCCCTGCCGGTGTACTGGTACGGGTTGTCGCTGCTGCCCGATGAGGCGACTTCGCCATAGGGCTCGATCCGCTAGCGATCATCGCCCGCGCCACGCGCCGATAGCTAACCGCTGAAACACGAAGCCCGCTCAAAGCGGGCTCCTGGAAATGTGCATTTGTTTATTTTAGTGTGAATCAATCGAGTCTGACCCCTCTGATCCGGGATTAACAGAGACACGGGTGCGCGTGCTCAAACTATATGTTCTCTCCGCAAGTAAAACACCAGCAAACCCCAGAATAAAAAAATCACTAACCAAGTTCCCGTAAAACATATTGGCGTAATGCGGTAGAACTACATACGTCATTGTGGCAAACATGATCGCAAAAAAAATGGCAGCATTCACCAAAATCTTCTTAACTCTATCCTCCCGAACAGTTTTTTTTCCATTTTTCAAAAACAAGAATACAAAACAGTAGTTTCCTGCGACGATTAAGGACGAGATAATAAGAATTATTATACACACTTGTCGCGGAGGATGAGTGAATAATGCCACCACGCCCGTAAAGGAAAGAACCGCTCCCCCAGTTGCGTATAATAGTGAGAGTTTTTCTCGGCTAATCATTATCAATTTCCGCAGGAACAATTTTTATACGCTTCACTATAGTTATATAGCGAAACCGCAAACCCAAAAATCTCAAATGCTTTCCCCATGGGCTCCAAAGCATCCTTCGCGGGTTTTCCTCCAAAGCGCATTAGAGCGCCAACGGTAATAGCGCCAGATGCGCTCGGTTCGTAGGGTTCATTATTTTCAGCCTGTTGATAAGTATCATAGGCAACTCCGACGACCGGGATTAGACTAAGAGTGAATTCGATGTTTGCTGCCATTTGACACGGAGTGTAGGTTCCAAAATCTTCCGGATGCGCGGGATGGTTATACATGTAGTAAACCGCTTCGTTGCCGTACGGATCCGTTAGGGATATGGGATCCTCGTCAGCATAGGCATACTCATTCAATCCCGCCGCCAGCCCCATCGGGTCTTCGGATATAAAGCCGACCCCTGACACGCTCGCGCCGCAAGCAAGTGCGTTTTGGTGAGG
>JAJXWU010000062.1 GCA_021781425.1 Pseudomonadota bacterium | reverse complement strand
GGCTGTCGCTCGATCCTTGCTCAAAAAAATGTTCTCTGACCTCTTTTCGGCATTGATTTCGATTAGTCTGGCGCAAGTCCAAACGGGAGCACACAATGAAGATCCAGCAAAACGGCGAGCAACTCATCATCGACAATTCCCTGACAAGCACCATCATTGTTGCAGCAACTCTCGGGATTGTCGGATTGGGGCTCGCCATCTATGGCATGGACAAGCATCTATGGGTGGCGATTGGCGTCGGCGCCGCCTTCATCCTGGGTTGCGTACTTTTCATGGCATTTTCCCGTAGCTCGCACATCGTGCTCTCCAAGAACGGACCGAGCACGGCCTCGTCGAAGACCCTGTTCGGCAGCGCCAAATCCGAATCGTTCGCCCTGACCGACGTCAATTCGGTCTTGCTGTCGACCAGCGAATTGCATGGCAACGTCAAGGATGCCGATGGCACCATCCGTGAGCAGACCAAGGTCAATGCCAATATCTATCTGCTCACCAAGACCGCGCAACGTATCCATCTGGGCGGCACCTCGCAGATGGTCAATACGGGCGGCGTGATCGGTGCGATCATCGAATCCTTGCCGCTGCGCGCGGAAGCGATGCGGATAGCGGCATTCATCGGCGTGCAACTCCAGTCGAGCGACGCCGTCGGCACAAGTCAATTCGTTTCCTGACCGAGAAAAGGGGTCAGAGAACATCTTGATTTGGGGTGGTCGCTCGATCCTTGCGCAAGAAACGTTCTCTGACCCTTTTTCCGATCAATTCGCCGGCATCGACTCGAACTGCGCCCGCAATGCCACCAGGCGCGGGTTGTTCGGATTCAATTCGCGCGCCGCGTCAAGCGCACGGCCGGCATCGGCGCGGCGCTTCTGCGCGAAGTAACTCTGAGTCTGGTCGAGGAAGACATCGGCGAGGCGGTCGCGCATCGCCGGCACGGAGGCGTCGCCCGGGTCGGATTCGGAAACCGCGTCAATATCGGCGCGCGCCTTGTACGGCGTGCCGTTGCGGATCGCCTGCTCGAACAGTTCCTTGGCGCGCGCGGGAATCTTGGCCAGCCCCGCCATCGCGCTCGCGTTGTCCGCGTCGATGGCCAGCACCGCGCGGTATTTGTCGAACGCGCAATCGCCGGGCGGCAGAATGAGATCACCCGACGCCATTGCCTGATCGGCTTGGCCGAGCATCTGCTGGATGCGCGCCTGATCGGCCGGCGTGATCTGCGCCTTGCGGCTCGCCGCTTCGAGTTTCTCGCGCGCATCCGTCAGCCGCGCCTGTGCCTTGCGCAGAGCCGGAGTGTCGGGGGCCGCCTGCGCGGCCTGCAGCAGCAACGCCCCCGCCTGCACCGTGTTGTCGTCGTCGAGCGCGGCATTGGCCTGCGCGATCACGGTCTGCGCGAGCCTGGCCATGCCGTTCTTCGCGCGCGAGTTGGCCGGATCGCTCTTGAGCACCGACTGGTACAGCACGAGCGCGCCATCCGGACCGGCGATGCGTCCGGCACGCTGCTGCGCCTCGGCACGCGACAGGGTATCTTCCAGCACCTGTTGCTGGCCGGCATGCAGCTTGGCGATGGCGCCGCGCAGCTCGGGAATCGCCGGATGATTCGGCGAGAGTTGCGCGAGTTCGGCAATGAGCTGGTTGGCCTGATCCACGTTGTTCGCGGCGATTGCGTCGCGCGCCTGCTGGGCCACGGCCTCGGCGACCTTCTTCAGGCCATTCAACGCCAGCGCATTGGTCGCATCGGCGTCGAGCACGCGCTGAAAGGCTGCGGCGGCGCTGCCACTGCCGACGAGCTTGCCGGCCGCGAGTGCGGCGTCGCCCTTCGCGAGCAAGGCGGCGCTCGCCGTGTTGCGCGTTTGCGCGGCGTGCAGGGCGGCTTTCAGATCCTCGACTTCCTTGCCGCCGCCGAGCACCTCGTTGGCCTGGTCGAGGTCGGATTGCGCGGTGGAAAAATCGTTGCGCGTGAGCGCCGCGCGCGCCTGCTCGATCAGGCGTTCGCCGACCTTGTTCAGGCCCGCCCGCGCCGCGTCGTTGTCCGGATCGAGCGTGCGTGCGGCCTGGAACAATTCGCGCGCGCTGTCGTTGTGGTTGCCGACCAGACGCCCTTCCGCCAGCGCCTTGTCGCCGCGCGAGATCAGGGTGTTCAGTTCCGTGTTCGGCAACAGCCCGCGCAAGCGGCTCTGGAAAAGCCAGAGCGACGCCACGGCGATGGCGACGACGACGACGGCCGCGAAAATCCAGCGGCGGCTTCCGGTTCGAGACGCGGCGACGCGATGCAGCAACGGACGATGCATCGGCGCGTTGGCGATGTCGTCGAGCCGGCCGAGGCTGGGTTCGGCACGATGACGCGCGCCACCCGGCGGCGTAGCCGGAATCGCGCGCGTGGCAGCCTCGTCTCCGCCTGCGCGCCGCGGGAGAGGCGTGGATGAATCGGCGAGTTCCGGATGGTCGCCCTGGACGATGCCCAGTTCGATCTGCTCGATCGCGTCGGCCGCCGCGGCACCGTCCTGGAAGCGGTCTTCCGGATGCTTGGCGAGCAATCGGTTGAGCAGCGGCTGCAGTGCGGCCAGGCGCTCGGGCAGAATCGGAATCGGCTGGGTGATGTGCATGATGCCGACCGCGAGCGAATCGTCGGCGTGGAACGGCACGCGCCCGGTCAGCAGCTCGTAGAGCACGATGCCGAGGCTGTACAGATCGGCGCGGCCGTCTAGCGCGCGGCCGCGCGCCTGCTCCGGACTCATGTAATGCGGCGTGCCGATCACCGTGCCGGTGCGGGTCATGTGCGTGGCCGAATCGCTGGCGCGGGCGATGCCGAAATCGGTCAGCGCCGCGCTGCCGTCGTCGCGCAGCAGGATGTTGTCGGGCTTGACGTCGCGATGCACGAAACCCTTGGCGTGCGCGTAGTTCAGCGCGGTGGCAATCTCGCGCGTCACGCGCAGGGCGAAGCCGACCGAGCGCGGCATGCCGTCCTTGGCCAGTACGGCGCCGCCGCCCAGATATTCCATGGCGATGTAGTGATACTCGCCGGCGCGACCGACGTCGTGCACGCCGACCACATTGCGATGGTGCAGTTTGGCGGCGATGCGCGCCTCGCGCAGGAAGCGTTCGCCGAAATCCGGATCGGCGAGCAGGCTTGGCGACATCACCTTGAGTGCGACCTCGCGCTGCACGGATTCCTGCATCGCCAGATACACCGTGGCCATGCCGCCGCGACCGAGCTGGTGCAGGATTTTGTAGCCGGGAATTTCGATCACGGAGCCGGTTCGCCGCACATAAAGACGGCGCGAAGCATAACATGCCGCAGGCCGCTATCCCGCAGCCCGCAAGGGTTTGTCGCCGATTACGCGAGCCTGCGCGCCTCGATCACATTCGGCACCGCCGCCAGTCGCCCGAGCAGCGTCGACAACTGCTCGAAGTCGGCCACGCGTACGGCAAAGTTCATGGTTGCGAGGCCAGAGGTTGCATCCACTCGCGTATTGACCGCAATCAGGTGCGCATTCGCCGCAGCGATGACGTTGGTGACGTCCTTGTGCAGCCATTTGCGATCGTAGCCACGTACCAGCACATCGACATCGTAGGCCTGGGCACGTGCGCCGCCCCATTCGACTTCGATGGCACGCGCCGGGTCACGCGCGCGCAGGCGCGCGAAGCTGGCGCAGTCGGCGCGATGGATCGACACGCCCTTGCCGCGCGTGATGTAGCCGGCGACGGCGTCGCCCGGCAACGGCTGACAGCAACGCGCCAGCGTGGTGAGCAGATTGCCGACGCCTTCGATGACGACCGCGTCCTTGCCGCGCCGGGGCGCCCGTGGCGGCGGCAGCGGAATTGCCGGTGTCGGCGCGTGCGTTTCGTGCAGGGCGCGCGCAACCTGGCCCGCCGTGATTTCGCCCAGGGCCAGCGCAATGAGGAAATCATCCAGCGTGTTGTGCTGGAATTTCTGCGGCAGGGTGTCCAGTTCCATGTGAGTCATGGCCAGGCGCTTGAGTTCCTTGTCGAGCAGCGCGCGGCCGGCCGCCAGATTCGCGGACTGATCGGTATGCCGGAACCAGGCGCGCACCTTCTGTTGCGCGCGATGGGTGTTGAGGAAACCGTGCTGCGGCGAGAGCCAGTCGCGACGCGGTTCGATCGCCTTGCCGGTGAGAATCTCCACGCGATCGCCGCTGACCGGCTGATGGCTCAGCGGAACGATGCGGCCGTTGACCTTGGCGCCGCGGCAGCGGTGGCCGACGTCGGTGTGCACGTGGTAGGCGAAATCCAGCACGGTCGCACCGTGCGCCAGATCCAGTACCTGACCCTGCGGCGTCAGCAGGTAGACGCGGTCCTCGAGGATGTCGGTGCGGAAACCGGCGAGCAGCGCGGTGTCGTCGTCGGCATCGCCCTTGGCTTCGAGCAATTGCCGCATCCACGCGATCTTGCGCTCGAATTCGGCGTCGGCGCCGCCGCCTTCCTTGTAGCGCCAGTGCGCGGCGACCCCGCCCTCCGCGTGCGCATGCATCTCGTGCGAGCGGATCTGCACTTCCAGCGGTTTGCCCTCGGGGCCGATCACTGCCGTATGCAGCGACTGGTAACGATTGCCCTTGGGTCGCGCAATGTAATCATCGAACTCGCTCGGTACCGGCGGCCACAGTGTGTGTACGACGCCGAGTGCGGCGTAGCAGGCGGCGACGTCCGCGACCAGCACGCGCAACGCGCGGATGTCGTAGAGCGCGGCGAAGTCTCCGCCTTTGCGCTGCATCTTCTTCCAGATCGAGTAGATGTGCTTGGGCCGGCCGGCGACATCGGCGGCGATGCCCGCCGCGGCGAGTGCGGCGCGCAATTCAGCGAGCGTGCGTGCGATGAAGCGTTCGCGGTCGCTGCGGCGCTCGTCGAGCAGATGCGCGATGCGCTTGTAGGTGTCCGGCTGCAGGAAGCGGAAGGCGAGGTCTTCCAGTTCCCATTTCAATTGCCAGATACCGAACCGGTTGGCGAGCGGCGCATGGATGTCGGCGGTGAGCTGGGCCAGCGCGCGGCGCTGTTCCGGTGGCGCCTTCACCATTGCGCGCAGACGCGCGAGCTGGCGCGCGAGCAAAATGAAGACGACGCGCAGGTCGCGGATGATGGCGAGCAGCAGACGCCGCAAACCCTCGGCGTGTCCCGCGGCCGTGCGCGCGGCGTACAGCGACCAGACCTTTTCCGCCGCCTGCTGGCCCTCGATAAGGTCGCGCACGCGCGGCACTTCGCGCACGAGCGCATCCGCGGGCGTCTGGATGCCGCCGTATTGCATGGCGTGGACGATGCACGCGGCAAAGGTTTCCGCATCGGCGCGCAGATCGGCCAACAGATTCAATGTGTCGAGCAGCTCCGGTTCGAGTGCGCGCAGCGCAGCGCGTTCGCGCGGCAGCAGCGACTGCAGGCGCGCACGCCAGGTTTCGTCGAGATGAGCGTCAATCCAGCCGGATAGACTGGATTCAATACGGGTGGCCGCATTCATGCGGCTACTGTGGCACGCGCTGACGGTCGCGGCAATGCGGCTGCCGCACGTTGACCGATTACGGGTTGATAGTTTCGGATGCCTGGCAGTTGCCGCTGTCGCAAACCGTCGAACTTGGCGAAGCGGAACCCGTCGCAACGATTGAGGATACGGAAATCGGGTTACCTGTCGTCGGCGGCGTGATACTCGAGAGCGTGGCCTGGCAAGTCACGTTATCACCGACGGCAATGGTCATTGAACTGCCATTGGCAGTGGATGTCGAGCCTCCGGTACCCGGCGTGCAACCAGACAAGGTTACAGTTGCCGTGCCGGCCGTAACCAAGGCGGTCAGCGACAATCCCGAAACCGCGGTGCCGCCTTCGTTGTTTACCGCAACCGAATAGGGGTTCGTCAAACTCGCGTACGACTGGCTTGCCGGCGTGTTGATTACACCAATGATTGGAACCGTAGGCACCGTTACCGCGGGCGTCGTGCACTGCCCTCCGGAACACGAACCGCCGGATACGCTGATCGAGGCGGAATTACTTACCATCTGCAGCGGCGTCGGTGCGGTGATCGAACCCACGGTGCCGGTCAAAGAAAAGGTAACGCCGTCGCCGTTGTTTGGCAAACTGGGTACCGCCTGCGGATTGACTGAGGTGGGAAAATTGTTCGCTGGCGGGCAAACGCCTCCACCAATTGCAGCGCACGAATTCCAAACTACTGACGCCAGTCCAGACCCGAGCACGTCGGTAACTGGAATGTTGGTCAACGCTGCGTTTCCGGCGTTCATCACCGACAACGTGTAGCTGATCGTGCTGTTCTGGGCGACCGGACCAGGGGTTGATGTAGTTAGTGTCACGGAACCCACCGACGCCTTCTGCATCTCGATCGAAAACGTCACGTTACTCGACAGATTCGGCGAATAACCGGTGTTCCCGAACGTCGCCGAACAAATCGCGGTGCCAGACTTGTACGGCACGCCAGTACCCGGTGCGAATGTAAAGCCCAGTGCCTGGGCGCCCGTCGCGTGGGTCGACTGCGTAATCGTCACGCTGTTGGCCGGACTCGTCAGGATATTCTGCGGATCGCTGCAAGAAAGATTCGACAGCGCCAGCGCATCCGGCGACGGCCCGCCTGCTAAGTTCCCGG
>JAJXWU010000073.1 GCA_021781425.1 Pseudomonadota bacterium | reverse complement strand
CCAGGGATGGCCGCGTCCGGCAGCGAAAACAGGGCGTCCATGCAGTCTGGATCCCGGCAGTCCCTGCCAGGACGACGGTTATGATGGTTTGCACGCGCATGCCAAATAGTTTACTTGTACATTTTTCACGACGCGCGCGCGCCGCGTGAGCGGGTTGTAGGCGAGGCCGCTCAGGTCTTCGAGTTCCAATTCGTTGTCGCGCAACGCCGTGGCGAGTTCGGCAGGGCGGATGAATTGTGCGTAGTGATGCGTGCCGCGGGGCAACACATTGGCCGCGTACTCCGCGCCAACAATCGCCGCACCGAACGCCAGCGGAGTACGGTTGAGCGTGGACAGGAACAGCCGCCCACCCGGCTTGAGCAGGGTCGCGCAAGCGCCAATCACGCTGCCCGGATCCGGCACGTGCTCGAGCAGTTCCATGCAGGTCACCACATCGAATGCGCCAGGCATTTCGGCGGCCAGCGCTTCGATGGCGATTTCGCGGTATTCGATGTCGAGACCGGATTCGTGCAGATGCAGGCGCGCGACTTCGAGCACGCGCGGCGCCAGATCGATTCCCGTGACCTGCGCGCCGGCGCGCGCGAGCGCTTCAGCAAGGATACCGCCGCCGCAGCCCACATCCAGCACGCGCGCACCCTTCAGCGCAACGCGCTCGGCGATGTAGTCCCGACGCGCGGGATTCAGGTCATGCAGCGGCCGCGATTCGCCGTCCGTGTCCCACCATCGACTTGCGAGGCGATCGAACTTCGCGGTTTCCACGGCGCTGACGTTGGCGGCATTCATCTCAGACCGCCGCGATGCGCGCGCGCCAGTTGCACGCCTTCTCGCGCAGGATATCGACGTCGATTGCACACAATGCGCCATTTTCCACTTTGCGCACACCGGCAATCCACACGTCGCTCACCTGCTGCCGCCCCGTGGCGTAGACGAGCTGCGAAATCGCGTTGTATACCGGTTGCGTTTCCAGGGCGTCCAGACGCACGGCGATGAGGTCGGCCTGCTTGCCGGGTTCGATCGAACCGATGCGCTCGGCAAGCCCCAGCGCACGCGCGCCGTTGAGTGTGGCCGTGCGCAGCGCGAAGGCGGCGTCGAATGCGCTGGCATCGCCGGACACGCCTTTGGCGAGCAGCGCCGCCGCGCGCATCTCGCCGAACATGTCCAGATCGTTGTTCGAGGCACAGCCGTCCGTGCCCAGGCCCAGATTCACGCCGGCGCGGCGCAGCTTTTCCGCCGGACAGAAACCGCTCGCCAGCTTGAGGTTGGATTCCGGGCAATGCGCGACCGATACGCCGCGCTGCGCGCACGCCGCGATTTCCGCATCGGTCAACTGTGTCATGTGCACCGCGATCAGGCGCTCATCGACCAGGCCCAGCGCCTGCAACCGCGCGAACGGGCGCTGACCGTACTGTTTGCGCGAGTCCTCGATTTCCTGCGCGGTCTCGTGCAGATGCAGGTGCACGGGAATGTCGAGCTGGTCGGACAGCACGCGAATGCGCGCGAAGCTCTCGTCGGACACGGTGTAGGGGGCATGCGGCGCGAGTGCGATGGTGACGAGTTTCTCGCCCTTGAATTCGTCGTGCACGGCGAGATTCTTGTCGAAGTACTCGTCGCGACTTTTCGCCCAGGCGCTGGGAAACTCGATGAACGGCAGGCCGACCACGGCGCGAAAGCCGTGGCGCAGGTAGGTCGCCGCCTGCACGTCGGGAAAGAAATAGTTTTCGTTGCAGCAGGTGGTGCCGCCGCGCAACATCTCGGCGATGGCAAGCTCGACGCCATCGCGCACGAACTCCGGACCCATCACGCGCGCCTCCGCCGGCCAGATATGCTGCTGCAGCCAGGTCATCAGCGGCAGATCGTCGGCAAGTCCGCGCATCAGCGTCATCGGGTTGTGGGTGTGCGTGTTGACCAGACCGGGAATCAGCGCGTGTTCCGGCAGTTCTACGCGTTTGGCGTTTGTATACTTTTGCCGCGCCGCGTCGATCGGCAGCAGTTCGACGATCGTGTCGCCCGCCAGCGCCACGGCGTGGGGCTCCAGCACCGCGCGGTGCGGTTCGACCGGGACGACCCAGCGCGCTTCGAGTACCTGATCGACTTCAATCATTGAATCGACTCTTGATTTGTTGCCCCCCCTCGCGCTGGCGGGAGAGGGTTGGGGTGAGGGTGGTCGCGGCGTAACGAAGTCTCCCCCTCACCTGACGCGCTGCGCGCGCAAGCCTCTCCTGCCAGCGGGAGAGGCGCACAACATCATTTCACCCGACCGACATACTCGCCCGTGCGCGTATCTACCCTGATCTTTTCGCCCTGCGGGACGAACAGCGGCACACGCACAACCGCACCGGTCTCCAGCGTCGCCGGCTTGCCGCCGGTGCCGGCGGTGTCGCCCTTGACCCCCGGGTCGGTTTCGGTGATCAGCAGTTCCACGAAGTTCGGCGGCGCCACGGTCAGCGGCGAACCGTTCCACAGCGTGACGATGCATTCCTCGTTGCCCTTGAGCCACTTCTGCGCATCGGCCATCGCGGCCTTGTCAGCGGCAAGCTGCTCGTGCGTCTCCGGATGCATGAAGTGCCAGAACTCGCCATCGCTATAGAGGTATTCCATGTCCTGATCGATGACGTCGGCGGCTTCCACCGAATCCGTGGACTTCATCGTCATTTCAGTGGTGCGGCCGTTCTTGATGTTGCGATATTTGACGCGGGTGAAGGCCTGACCCTTGCCGGGCTTGACGTACTCGGTGTCGACGATCGTGCACGGATAGCCGTCCACGATGATCTTCATGCCGTTCTTGACGTCGTTCATGCCGTAAGCCATGTGTAAAACTCCGTGAAAAGTCGGGGAGCCGCGCGGGGAAAGCGGCTAAAATGCGCGATTCGGGAAAACCGGCCGCCAATGATAACCGCAAGCCCCCTGCCCGCGCAGCAGCCCCGCACCTGGCAACGGCTGTGGCGCGAGGCGATCGTCGATCCGCGCGAACTGCTCGAACTGCTCGGCCTGGGCCATCTGGCCGCCTCGCTGCTGCCCGCCCACGACACCGGTTTTGCCCTGCGCGTGCCGCGCGGATTCGCCGCGCGCATGCGCCACGGCGATGCGCACGATCCGCTACTGCTGCAGGTGCTGCCGCAGGCGGTCGAGTTGCTGGAGGTTGCGGGCTTCGGCCACGACGCGGTCGGCGATATGGCCGCGCGCGTGGCCGGGGGCGTGCTGCATAAATATGCAGGCCGCGCGCTGCTGATTGCCACCGGCTCCTGCGCCGTCAACTGCCGCTACTGTTTCCGCCGGCATTTTCCCTACGCCGAGGAAACCGCGGCGGTCAACCATTGGCGCGCAGCGATCGAATGCATCCGCGACGACGCGTCGATCGAGGAAGTCATTCTTTCCGGCGGCGATCCGCTGTCGCTGGCGACCGCGAAACTCGCGGAGCTGACCGATGCACTGGCGGCAACTCCGCACATCCGGCGTCTGCGCGTTCACACGCGCTTGCCGATCGTGCTGCCCGAACGTGTCGACAATGAACTGCTTGCTTGGCTACAGCGCCTGCCCTGGCCCGCCGCCATCGTGCTGCACGCCAATCATGCCAACGAAATCGACGACAGCGTCGCCGATGCATGCGTGCGGCTGCGCGCTGCCGGGGCCAACCTGCTGAACCAATCCGTCCTCCTGCGCGGCGTCAACGACACTGTCGAAGCGCTGGCGGGTCTGTCGGCGCGCCTGTTTTCGACTGGCGTGCTGCCGTACTACCTGCATCAGCTCGACCGTGTCGCAGGCACCGCACATTTCGCCGTGGACGACAAGCGCGCAGGCGAATTGATCGCGCAGTTGCGCGGACGTCTTTCCGGCTATCTGGTGCCGAGGCTGGTGCGCGAGATCGTAGGCGAGTCGGCCAAGACGCCGTTATGACCCTCGCCGCTGGAAAAGCCGCCTGTTATCGAGTAAAAGCTAGGCGGCACAGGAACCGCAAGCGATGAGCAAGCAGGAAAACGTCATCAAGCTGTTGTTGGTCGAGGATTCGGTCGAGGAAGCCGAGCAATTGATCAGCATGCTGCGCAACGGCGGCATCGCGGTGCGTCCGGCGCGGGCCGGCAACGTCGACGAATTGCAAGCACAACTCGCGGCGCAGATGCCGGACCTGCTGCTGGTCAATCTCGGCGCGCGCGGCATCCCGCTCAAGAACGTCGTCGCCGCCGCCAATGCCACCGGCAAGGACATCGCGGTGATCGCCGTCGCCGCCAAGGCGGACGAGGATACGGTCGCCAACGCCTTCACCGACGGCGCGCGCGCGCTGACCCTGCGCAACCGCGCCGAGCACGTGCAGTCGATCGTGCGCCGCGAATTCGAGGCGCTGCTGATGCGCCGCAGCGTGCGCCGTCTGGAAGCGGCGCTGCGCGAAACCGAACGCCGCTGCGAGGCGCTGCTGGATTCCTCGCGCGATCCCATCGCCTACGTGCACGAAGGCATGCACGTGCGCGCGAACAAGGCGTACCTTGAAATCTTCGGTTTCGAGGAATTCGAGGAAATCGAAAGCATGTCGATCCTGGACATGATCGCTCCGGACGATGCCGAAGACTTCAAGGCCCTGCTCAAGAAACTGTCAAAGGGCGAGAAGCCGCCGCAAAAACTGAATCTGAAGGCGCAACGCGCCGACGGCACGACGTTCGACGCCACGATGGAATTCGCCGAAGCCAGCTACGAGGGCGAGCCCTGCCAGCAGATCATTTTCCGCCAGCAGACGGTGAGCGCGGAGCTGGCCAAGGAACTGGACGTGCTGCGTTCCAAGGATCTGGTGACCGATCTGTACAACCGCCAGTACTGCCTCGGCGAGCTCGAGCGCATGGTCGGCGAGGCCGCGAAGGGCCGCAACGATCAGGCGCTGCTACTCATCGAACCCGACAACTTCAAGGCTCTGCTCGACACGGTCGGTCTCGGCAATGCCGATCTGCTGCTCGGCGACATGGCCAACCTGATGCGCCGGCACCTGAAGGAGACCGACATTGCCGGCCGCTTCGGCGAGCATGCGTTCGGCGTTCTCCTCGCCGGCCGCAGCACGGACACTGTGCGCCAGCTTGGCGAGACCCTGCGCCATGCCTTCGAGGAACGCATCTTCGAGGTCGGCAAGCAGTCGGTGAACGCCAACGTAAGCATCGGCGGGACATTGATCGGCGAGAAAAATGCCAACACGCAGGCCGTGCTCAACCAGGCCAGCGCCGCACTGCGCAGCGCGCAGACCGAAGGCGGCAACCGCGTCAACGTGTTCGATCCTGGCGCCAAGGACAAGGCCGACGAAGAGAAGAACCGGCATTGGCTGACACTGGTCAAGGACGCGCTCGCCAACAACGGTTTCGTGCTGTTTTACCAGCCGATCATCAGTCTGCACGGCGCCGAGGGCGAGTTCTACGAGATCCTGCTGCGCATGAACGGCCCCAAGGGCGAGATCGGACCGAATTTCTTCATGCCCGTCGCCGAGCAGCACGGTCTGCTCGCCGCGATCGATCGCTGGGTGATCTCCTCTGCGATCAAGGCGCTGGCCGAGCGCGAGAAAGCCGGCCACAAGACGACATTCTTCGTCAAACTCGCGCCGCAGTCGCTGGACGACCAGACCCTGGTGCCGTGGATCGCGCAGCAACTCAAGAACGCGCGCCTGCGCGGCGACGCGCTGGTGTTCGAGATGCCCGAAAGCAAGGTCGTCACCAGCCTGAAGCCCGCGCGCGCCTTCGTCACCGGACTCAAGCAGATCCACTGCGGTTTTGCCCTGGAACAGTTCGGCTCGGGCCTGAATTCGTTCCAGTTGCTCAAGCACGTCGACGCGAACTACCTCAAGCTCGACCGCAATTTCATGGCCGAACTGCCGAAGAACAAGGAGCATCAGGAAAAGATCAAGGAGTTGTGCGACCAGGCGCACCATGCCGGCAAGCTCACCGTGGCCGAATTCGTCGAGGATGCGGCGAGCATGTCGATCCTGTTCTCCTGCGGGGTGAACTTCGTGCAGGGCAACTTCCTGCAAGAGCCTGAGAAAATAATGGCCTACGAAACGGCTTGATAGCAAGCCATCCCAGGCGCGATCTCACGATCGGCATCCTGCCTTACCCTCGGGCGCCGCGCGCGATGCGGCGCAGCGCATCGCGCAAACGCGGCGCCCTCGACTACAATGCGCACGTTTTGGCTATTCGACGGAGAACGTGCATGAGCGCCAAGGTCAAGTACAAACGCATCCTGCTCAAGCTTTCCGGCGAAGCGCTACTCGGCAAGGCCGATTACGGAATCGATGCGCAGGTACTGCAACGCCTGGCTCATGAGACCATCGACGTGCAGCGCGGCGGCATCGAGGTCGGCATCGTCATTGGCGGCGGCAACATATTCCGCGGCGAAGGTCTTGCCGCAGCCGGCATGGATCGCGTCACCGGCGACCACATGGGCATGCTGGCCACGGTGATGAACGCGCTCGCCCTGCAGGACGCACTGGAAAAACTTGGCGGACGCGCGCGCGTGATGAGCGCGATTCCGATCCACGATGTGTGCGAGGACTTCATCCGCCGCCGCGCGATCCGGCATCTGGAAAAAGGCCGCATCGCGATCTTCGCCGCCGGCACCGGCAATCCGTTCTTTACAGATC
>JAJXWU010000109.1 GCA_021781425.1 Pseudomonadota bacterium | reverse complement strand
GACCCGGCGCATCCGCAGGTCGGCATGCTGCGCGTGAGCTATCGCAGTGTGGCGCTCGGCGCGGCCACGCTCGAGGGTGTGCAGCGCGGTAGCACGCTATCCGCGAAATAGTCCGGCTAGCCGGGGATGCTGCCGAGCAATTCGCCGGCATGATCCAGAAAGTACAGCCCGGCGAACAATTTCGGATCGATCGAATAGCCCTCGCGCGCCTTGGCTAGCAGCCAGCGCGGCGCTTCTGCGCGCGGCACTTCGTGGACGACGATGTCCTCGCTGCGGTCACCACCGCCTTTGTGTTCGCTTACCAGGTCGAAAGCGCGAACGAAGGCGATCACCTCGTTGCTCATGCCCGCCGACGAGGGCCCGGCCATGAGGAATTCCACGCGCCCGGCGCGGTAGCCGGTTTCCTCGAGCAATTCGCGCCGCGCCGCGTCCACGGCGCTTTCGTCGGGTACGCCATCGCTGTCGCCGACCAGTCCCGCCGGCATTTCGATGGTCCTGGCCGAAATCGCTTCGCGCCACTGTTCGACGAACACGATTCGATCGTCCGGCGTGACGGCGACGATGATCACGCCGCCGCCGGGATTCGTGCGTTCGGCGAATTCCCAGCGCCCGCGCTTGCGCAGGCGCAGCCAGCGGCCGTTGAAAAGCGTCTGCGTTTGCGTCATTCTGGTCAGCTTTCCTTGTTCGAGTTCCGCTTCGGCGAACTTCGCCGCTGCGCCGCGGTCATAGCCGCCTCACAATCATCACGGATTCACCTATGAAGATTCAATGGATCATCGCCGCCGCGTTCGCGGTTATGACGTCGGTCGCCGTCGCGCAGCCGCCGGCCGCGCCGGAAGATGCGGCGGCCAAGGCACAGGCGGAAATGGTCAAGCGTGCCGAGGCGCTGACCGAACAGCAGATCATGCAGTCGCACGACCTGCCCGGCCTGGGTCGCCTTGGCCAGCTCTATGCGGCGCAAAACGACATGCAGCGCTTCATCTGGGTGCTCAAGCGCGCGGGTCAGCTTTCGCCGAACTCCGGCGACCTGAAAATGCAGCTGGCGCTGGCCTACGCGAAGATCGGCGACAAACCGCACGCCTACGACACCCTGATCCGCATGCAGACGCAAGGGTTCGGCTACGACATCTCCAAGGACAAACGCTTCGATCCGATCCACGGCACCAAGGTGTGGGATTACATCGTGGCCAATCTGCAGGTGAACGCCAAGCAGTTCGGCGAGGGCAAGACCGCGTTTACCCTGCCCAAGGGCGATCATCTGTACGATGCGCTGGCCTGGGATGCCAAACGCGCAGACCTGCTCGTCGGCAGCGCGCGCGACGGTTCGATCCGGCGCGTGGACGCGCACGCCAAGCTGACGGATTTCGTCAAGCCCGACGCGGCCAATGGCCTGTGGGGCGTGGATGCGCTCGCGGTGGACGCGGCGCACGGCAAGCTCTATGCGGCGAGTTCCTCGACCACGATTTACCAGGGATTCAACGGCGACAACGCCGGCAAGGCGGGCCTGTTCGAGTTCGACCTCGCCAGCGGCAAGTTCCTGCACAAGTATATTTTTGACGCCGGCGACGGCACGCACCGGCTGACTGCGCTGGTGGTCGCGTCCGATGGCAAGGTCTACGCCGCCGACGCCGCGCGCCGGCAGATCTTCAAGCTCGAAGACGGCAAGCTGCGCGACATCGTCAACAACCCTAAACTGACCAGCTTCAGCGCGCTCGCGGTTTCCGGCGACGGCCGCACGTTGTATCTGGCCGACTACGCGCTCGGCCTCTTCGGCTTCGACCTCGCCACCGGCAAGGCGTTCGAGGTTGCCTACGATCCATCGCGTCTCGTGCTCGGCGGCATCGTTTCCATGGATTGGTACGACGGCACCCTGGCCATCGTCGAGGACGGCATGGTGCCCGGGCGCATCATGCGCCTGCAACTGGACAAGGACGGCCGCAAGATCACGAGCGCGATGCCGCTCGACGTCGCGCATCCGCAATTCGCCGCGCTCGGCGCCAGCACGATCGCGGGCGACAAGTTGTACACCATCGTCAACCGCCAGGACGGACTCTACGACGACCACGGCGTGCTGACCGACGCGGACAAGCTCGCGCCGACGATGATTTTCCGCAGCAATCTGCGCTTCGCCTGGGGCCAGAGTGGGGTCAGCGGCGGCGGCGCTTCGGAAATCGCGCCGGACAAGTCGGGCAAGCTCAGGAAGAGCGAGATGAAACCGGGCGTGCCCGTACCGGCGAAAAACGGGTCGGCCGCAGCGGAAAAGCACTGATCAAACCGGCGGCAGTTCCCTGCAGCGCTTGCGCGTAAGCGGCCCGAATCGCAGCGTTTCCAACAACGCATCCAGCGCGCCGCCATCGACTGCGGCGCGCGCAAGTTCGGTTGGGTGCGCCGGCACCGGCGCATCCAGCACGATGCTGGCGAGCGTGCGCGACAACATCGCCTGCGCATGGTGCTCCTTGAGCCGGGCATAGGTCTGTCCGGCGCCGCGCAGGCGCAGGTAGGGCACTTCCTCGATGCGCGCGTAGAGTGCGTCCAGCGAATCGAAATGCGCGAGCAGCTGCGCCGCGGTTTTCGCGCCGACGCCGGGCACGCCGGGGATGTTGTCGACCGCGTCGCCGGTCAGGGCGAGGTAATCGATGACCTGATCCGGACGCACCCCCAGACGCTGCTTGACGCCGTGCGCATCCCAGCGCGCGTCGCGCGAGAAATCCCATTGCTCGTCGCCGTCCGCTATGAGCTGGGCGAAATCCTTGTCCGCCGACACGATCACGCCGCGCATGCCGTGCGCACGCGCGACCGCGAGCGCGCTGCCGATCAGATCGTCCGCTTCGTATTGCGTGTCGCTGAGCACGCACAGACCGAACGCCGCCGCCATGCGCTTGCAGTAGTCGAATTGGACTTTCAGTTCCTGCGGTGGCAGTTCGCGGTTGGCCTTGTACGCGGGATAGATCGCGTTGCGAAAGGAGCTGGTCAGCGATTCGTCGAACGCCGCCACGACATGTGTGGGTTGCACGCGTTCGAGAAAATCGCACAAGAAACGGGTGAAGCCGTGCACGGCGTTGACCGGGGCGCCCGCGCTATCGAAAAACTCCGGTGGCATCGAATGCCAGGCGCGGAACACGTACAGGCTGGCGTCGATCAGGTGCAGCGTCGACTTCATGCGCGCCATGCGCCGACGATGTGCGCGAGCGGCGGGCGCGTGCGCTCGGGTGCGACTTCGCGCGGCGTGCCGATATGCACGAAGGCGACGATGCGCTCGTGCGGCGCGAGGCCGAACAGTGTGGCGGCATCGGCATCGTAGGCCGCCCAGCCGGTCAGCCATTGCGCGCCGAAACCCAGCGCCTGCGCACCGAGCAGCAGGTTGTGGGCGACGCAGCCGGCGGACAGGAGCTGTTCCTGCGCCGGGATCTTCGCGTGGTGATCGTCGACGCGTGCGATCACGGCGACGATCAGCGGCGCAAAGACATAGCGCTCGCGATCCTTCTGCAACAGCGCGTCGGCGATGCCGGGTTCCTTGCGCTGATGGATTTGCGCGAGCCTCTCGCCGAGTTGGTGTCGCGCATCGCCTGCGATCGTGAGTAACCGCCACGGCGCGAGCTTGCCGTGATCCGGCACCCGGATCGCGGCGCCGAGCAGGCGTTCGATCTGCGCCGGTGTCGGCCCCGGCTCGCCGAGCTGGCGCGCGGGCGTGGAACGGCGGGAATCGAGCAGGTCGAGCAAGTCCATGCGGGGGCAGCGTTTGGCGGGCGCACAGAATAGCAGGTAGCCGCGGCCGCCTTGCTTGCGTTAGCATCGGCGCTCGTGCCGCCAATCGGGAGGGGTTCATGGCAATCACCATAGGCGTGGTGCGCGAATCCGCATCCGGCGAGCGCCGGGTGGCGCTGACGCCGGACGTGGCGAAGAAATACAAGGCCAAGGGTGCGGGATTGCTCGTCGAGCGCGGCGCCGGCCAGGCGAGTTTTCCGGACGCGGCGTTCAAGGACGCGGAGATCGGCGCGGACGCGCGCGGCGTGCTCGGCCGCTGCGACGTGCTGTTGACCGTGCAGCCGCCTTCGCTCGATGAAATCGCGGGCTTGCGCGAAGGCAGCGTGACGATCGGATACCTGTCGCCGCATCTGGCACCGGAGCGCATCAAGGCGCTACGCGACCGCAGGATAACGAGCTTTGCGATGGAGCTTCTGCCGCGTACCACGCGCGCGCAGGCGATGGACGTGCTGTCCTCACAAGCCAATATCGCCGGCTACAAGGCGGTGCTGATCGCTGCCGAGGCGAGTCCGAAATTCTTTCCGATGATGACTACTGCCGCCGGCACGGTGCGGCCGTCGAAAGTATTGATCGTCGGCGCAGGTGTGGCCGGCTTGCAGGCCATAGCCACCGCACGACGCCTCGGCGCGCAAGTGGAAGGCTTCGACGTGCGTCCGGAAACCAAGGAACAAATTCAATCGCTCGGCGCGAAATACGTGGAACTCGGCGTCAGCGCCGCGGGCACGGGCGGCTACGCGCGTGAACTCACCGCCGAAGAACGCGCGCAGCAGCAGGCCGCGCTGGCCGAGCACATCAAGGGCGTGGACGTCATCGTCACCACCGCCGCCGTGCCGGGCCGCAAGGCGCCGCGCATCATCAGCCGCGCGATGGTCGAAGGCATGCGGGCCGGCGCGGTGATTGTCGACATCGCCGCGGAAACCGGCGGCAACTGCGAGCTGACCGAAGCGGGCAAGACCATCGTGTCGTCGAACGGCGTGACCATCATCGGCCCGGTGAACCTGGCCGCGAGCGCGCCGATCCATGCCAGCGAGCTGTACGCGAAGAACCTGTACAACTTCCTCGAATTGAGCCTCAACGACGGCGCGCTGACGCTGGACTGGAACGACGAGCTGATTGCCAAGACCTGTGTCACCCATGCGGGCGAGATCAAGCACGAGGCGACGAAGCAGTTGGTCGAGGGAGGTGCGAAATGATCGACGGGCGAGGCGGGAATTGTCGAGCTATTGGCTCGACCCGACGAGCGGGCATACACGGACGTGTAAGCCCGGGATCTGCACGACGAGACAGGGATAGTCGAGGCGCGCAGACCGAATTGAGGACTTGCCATGATTGATGGATTTCTAGCCTTGTACATCTTCATGCTCGCCGCCTTCACCGGCCACGAGATCATCGCGCGCGTGCCGGTGATCCTGCACACGCCGCTGATGTCCGGGTCGAACTTCGTGCACGGCATCGTGCTGATCGGCGCGATGGTCGCGCTCGGCGAGGCGACCACGCCGACCGAGCAGATCATCGGCTTCATCGGCGTGTTCCTCGGCGCCGGCAACGCCGCCGGCGGCTATGTCGTCACCGAGCGCATGCTCGAGATGTTCAAGTCGAGCAAGAAGCCCGGCTCCAATCAGGATGGAGCCAAACCATGAACTCCGCGCAGATCGTTTCCCTGCTGATCCAGGCGACGTATTTCGTCGCCGCCGTACTGCTGATCATGGGCATCAAGCGCATGTCATCGCCGGTGACCGCGCGCAGCGGCATCCAGTGGGCGGGCATGGGCGTGCTGGTTGCAGTGATCGCAACTTTCTTCCATCACGGCGGCGGTCAGCGCCTGCTGATCGAGAACGCCGCGCTGATCTTCATCGCCATCGCTAGCAGCACCGTCATCGCCTGGTACAGCGGGCGCAAGGTGGCGATGACGGCGATGCCGCAGATGGTGGCGCTGTACAACGGCATGGGCGGCGGCTCGGCGGCGGCAATTGGCGCCAGCGCATTGCTCGGCTTCGCCGCGCTCGTCGGTGCGCCAAAATTCGTGCCGTTCCAGCCGCAGGCGAATACCTCGCAAGTCGTGCTTGCGGTGGTTGGCGCGCTGATCGGCTCGGTGTCGTTCACCGGTTCGCTGATCGCCTTCGCCAAACTGCAGGGCTGGATGGACAAGACCTTCCGCTTCACCGGCCAGCAGCTCGTCAACGGATTGTGCTTTCTCGCCGCCGTGGTGCTCGGCGCACTGGTGGTGCTGCATCCGCAGACGCACACCATCGTGCTGTTCTTTGGCGCGGCCTTGTTATTCGGAATCCTGATGACGCTGCCGATCGGCGGCGCCGACATGCCGGTCGTGATCTCGCTGTACAACGCCTTCACCGGCCTCGCCGTCGGCTTCGAGGGCTACGTGCAGCAGAACGTCGCCCTGATCATCGCCGGCACCGTGGTCGGCGCGGCCGGCACGCTGCTCACGCGCCTGATGGCCAAGGCCATGAATCGCTCGATCAGCAACGTGCTGTTCTCGAATTTCGGCGCCGGCGGTGGCGCGGCACAGGAGATCAAGGGCTCACTCAAACCGATCGAGGCCGACGATGCGGCCTCGCTGCTGTATCTGGCCGAGAAGATCATCATCGTGCCGGGCTACGGCATGGCCGTGGCGCAGGCGCAGCACAAGATCTGGGAACTGAGTCAGCAACTGATCAAGCGCGACAAGGACGTGAAGTTCGCCATTCATCCGGTTGCCGGACGCATGCCCGGCCACATGAACGTGCTGCTCGCCGAGGCCGGCGTGCCCTACGATCTCATCGCCGACATGGACGACATCAATCCGGAATTTCCGAATTGTGATGTCGCCATCGTCATCGGCGCCAACGACGTGGTCAATCCCGTCGCCAAGACCGACAAGTCGTCACCGATCTACGGCATGCCGATCCTCGACGTGGCGAAGGCGAAACAGGTGATCGTGATCAAGCGCGGCAAGGGAACGGGTTTTGCCGGCATCGAGAATGCGCTGTTTTACCAGGACAACTGCCGCATGCTCTATGCCGACGGCCAGGAGGCCGCGACCAAGCTCATCGCCGGATTGAAGGCGGTGGACGGGGGCGGGGGGCATTGAACGACGCGTTGCGTGCGCGTCAATGCGTGCATCGCAATCCTGAGTGGCGGAGTTGCACGCGGATTCTTCGTCCGCTTGCTGTGCCTTTGTGCAGTTCCTCCCGAGGGATGCTCTGCTTGACGTGTTTTCTTGGTTACTTCTTTGCACGAGCAAAGAAGTAACACGGCCGTCCGCAGGACGGGCGGAAGCTTTGCTTTTTGGAGCGATCGCCGGATGTGGGCGGAAGCTCGCGCGGACGCGTGGGGAAATCGCAAAACGCCAGTTGGCTACTTGCGCAAAACAAACCAACACGTCACAACGACGGCAGCCGCCAACGCGACAAAATCCCAAGTCGCGAGATTCGCGCTCGCCACCTGCCATGCTAACCCCCAATCCATCTTGAACAGCGTGGCGCGCAAGGAAAACCCCAGCATCTGCGCGACGCGCACGGCGGCGAACAGGTATTGCGCGTAGACGAAGGCGATCAGCACCGATGCGACGGCGCAGAACGCGCCGCGTCGGCCGGCAAATCCCAGCCAGCGGAAATACGTGCCGATTGCGCTGCCGAGAAGAACGATCAGAAAAGCGGCGCCGCGTTGCAGGTCCAATGCGAGCAGGCACCACAGCGCGCCGGCGGCGAGTCCGGCAATAGTGGCTGTGGCGACGCAGGACCACAGACTCGCGGGTTTTGGAATTCGTGCTGGCGGCATCGACGCGGCTCGTGGCGAAACCGCGCATGCTACGGCATACACAGCCGCCGTGTCAGTCGCGCGGCTTGGTCAATTGGTAATCCAGATGCGTGCGCACGGTGGGCCATTCGCCGGCAATGATGCTGTACACGCAGGTGTCGCGCAGATTGCCGTCGGCACTGCGGCGGTGATTGCGCAGGATGCCGTCGAGTTTGGCGCCGAGGCGTTCGATCGCGGCGCGGCTGGCGCGATTGAAGTAATGCGTGCGGAATTCCACCGCGATGCAGTCCAGCGTCTCGAACGCGTGCGCGAGCAGCAGGCGCTTGGCTTCGGTGTTTATGCCAGTGCGCTGCGTGCTGGCCGCGTACCAGGTGTGGCCGATTTCGAGCCGCTTGTTTTCGGCATCGATGTTCATGTAGCCGGTCGCGCCGACGATGCGCCCCGTCGCGTTGGCGATGATGACGAACGGCAGCATGCTGCCGGCGGCTTGCAGCGCAAGACGGCGGTCGATGTCGGCGCGCATCGCGTCGGGCGTCGGAATCCACGTGTACCACAAGTTCCACAGTTCGCCGTCGCGGGCCGATGCGACCATGCCGTCGTGATGCTCGTGGCGCAGCGGTTCGAGCGTGACACGCTTGCCGCGCAGGGTGACTGGGGTGGGCCAGGTCATCGCCAGTTCCTTTTTCAAGTCAGCCGATCTTTCTCATTCGGCGTGAAATGCGCGAATGCGCCGTCGCCGTAGGATTTGATCACCTGCGCGATGACGATGTGATAGCCGTGATACCACGTGTGATATTCGCGTTTGGCTTGCAGGTGCTGCGGGTGATCGGAGAACGCACGCAGCGCTTCCAGCGATTGCCAGTAGTACTTGGCGTTGCGGCGGCGACCGTCCGGCGAGCGCCAGGATTCCACGCCCAGATATCCCGGGGTCGCCTGTGCGGCAGCTTCGATCGCGGCGTTCAGCGCGTGGAAGCGCTCGTCGTAATCGCCCGGTTCGAAGAGGAAATCCACGCTGTACATGCGCGCACCTGCGATGAGTGAAATGACCAGACTTGACGCGCCCAATCTAAACCTTCAGATTGGCCCCAGCGAGTGCCGATTTTCACCGGTTTCATGGGGCCACCATGTTTTTGCAACTCGACGACACCGGTCCGCGCTACCTGCAACTGGCGCGGGCGCTCAAGCAGGCGATTCTCGACGGCCGCTGTGCACCGGGCTCGCGTCTGCCGGCCACCCGTTCGCTGGCGCGCGAGCTGGATGTGTCGCGCAACACCGCGCTCGCCGCCTATGCCCAGCTTGCCGATGAGGGCCTGATCGACGGCCGTCCGGGTTCGGGCTGCTACGTCGCAGCCTTCGCCGCGACCTCGAAACGGTCCGCCGATGCCAAGGCCCATGCGCCGGCACGCGCGATCGCGCTGTCGCGGCGCGGGCGGCGCATGCAGGCCGTGTACGACCGAGCGATTCCCGGGCGTCAGCACCGCGGGCTGCGCTACAACCTGCAGTACGGTCTGCCGATGACCAATCCGCAGTTGGCGAGCGCCTGGCGGCGCGCGCTCAACCAGGCCGCGGCGCATGTGCAGACCGATTATCCCGACCCGCAGGGGCTGCCCGAACTGCGCGCGCAGATTTGCGAATACCTGGCGCGGCGCCGCGGCATCAACGCGATGCCGGACGACGTGCTGATCGTGAACGGCACGCAGCAGGCCTTCGCGCTCGCCGCCGATGTGCTGCTCGATGCGGGCGACCGCATGTTGCTCGAGGACCCGCATTATCAGGGCGCACGTCAGGTTTTCGCCGCGCGCGGCGCTGCGATCCGTACCTGCCGCGTCGACGTGGACGGATTGATTGCGAGCGCGTTGCCGCGCGATGGGCGCACGCGCCTGGCGGTGGTCACGCCCTCGCACCAGTTCCCGACCGGCGCGGTACTGAGTTTGCCGCGACGCATGCAGTTGCTCGACTGGGCGCAGCGCCGCCGCTGCTGGCTGATCGAGGACGATTACGACGGCGAATTCCGCTACGGCGCGCGTCCGCTGGCCGCGCTCAAGTCGCTCGATCGCGCCGGCCGTGTTTTGTACGTCGGCAGTTTTTCCAAGGTGATCTTTCCGGCGTTGCGCCTGGGCTACATGGTGCTGCCGCCGGCGTTGCGCGATGCCTTCGTTGCGGCCAAGTGGCTGACCGACCGTGGCAGCACGGCGATCGAGCAGGCTGCGCTCGCCCTGCTCATCGGCAGCGGAGCATTCGAGCGCCATTTGCGCCGGGCCGCCAACACGCTGCGTGCGCGTCGCACCGCGCTGTTGAGCGCGCTTCGACGGCATGCGGGCGATGCGATCGAAGTCGCCGATTCCAGCGCCGGCATGCATATCCTCGCGTGGTTGCCGCGCACGAGCCACGCCCAGGCGCAGATGCTCGTCGCGCGCGCACGTGCGCGCGGCGTCGGTGTTTATCTGGTCGCGCCGTACTGCCACAGGACGTTGCCGCGGCCAGGACTGCTGCTCGGTTATGCCGATCTGCCGCCTGCGGATTTGCAAACCGCCGTGCGCCTACTCGCCGAATGTCTGTCGCAAATCACGGCGGCTTGATTGAATCGCGGCGCGCGGTCCGCATCTGTGCATACACCTGCGATAATGTGCACGGTACTCCAGCGGACTTGCGATGGGCGCCTACAGCCAGACCTCCGAACCGATCGTCTTCGCGCGCGACTGCGCCGCGGTGATGGTGCCGCAGGGCCAGCAAGTGACCTTGCCGGCCGGCCAGAACGGCTACATCACGCAGGCGCTTGGCGGCAGCTTCACCGTCTTCGTCGAAGGCAACTTGTTCCGCATTGCCGGCGCGGACGCCGACGCGATCGGCAAGGAGCCGCCGCTGGCGATCGTGGTGGACGACCAGTCCAGCGACGCCGATGTGGAAAAGCTGGTGTGGGATCAGTTGCGCACCTGTTTCGATCCCGAGATTCCGGTCAACATTGTCGAACTGGGCTTGGTCTACCAGTGTGACGTCGGCCATCGCGACGACGGCAAACGTTGCGTCGCCGTGAAGCTGACCCTGACCGCTCCGGGTTGCGGCATGGGCGATATCCTGGTCGACGACGTGCGCAGCAAGCTCATGGCGATTCCGACCATCGCCGAAGCAGACGTCGAACTCACTTTCGATCCGCCGTGGAACCACTCGATGATGTCGGATGCGGCAAAGCTCGAAACCGGAATGCTTTGATTTTCGCCTCTCCCGCTGGCGGGAGAGGTCCAGCCAGCGGGAGAGGGGGTAACAGCATTCACCACAATGGCCGATTGAAATCGAAATCCGGCTGCGGTTGCGGGCGTGAAAACGCCGGGCCGATGCCGTAATCCACGCCCAGACGCAGCAGAAGATGCGCGCGCTGCAGGCTGTCGACTTCCGGCGCGATCACCGCCACGCCGCCGGCGTGCGCCTTGCGCACCAGTGCGAGCAGGGTGTCACTGATCGCCTTGGCACTGCCGAGCTCGGCGACCAGGGCGGGCGCCAGACGCACGAAATCGACATTCAGATTTTTCAGCGCGTGCACCGCGGCCCAGTCGCGCCCGTAGTCGACCAGGCAAAAACGCACGCCGTGCTGGTGCAACGTCTTGACCTGTTCGCGCGCGCGTTCGCCGGCGTCGATCAGGGTCGAACACGCCAATTCGATGGTCAGGCCCGTGCCCGACAAGTGTCGCGATTTCAGTTCGCGCTCAAGCCACCAGCCGAATTCGGATTCCAGCGCACTGCTCACCGCCTGCGGCACGAACAGGCGCACCTGGCGGCCGCGGCGCAGTTGTTCCTCGCGTACCTCCAGCGAGTGCTGCAGCAGCATGCGGTCGAGCGAGGCGATCTGGCTGCACTCGGCGGCGATTGGCGCGAGTTCCTGGTAGGACACGCTGGTGCCGGGATGCTGCACGCTGCGCACCTTGAAGCCGAGTTCGTACTGACCGTGCAGCTTGCCGGCGAGCGGGGCGATGGCGCAGAACTCGAACTGGGTCTGCTCCGGCGCCAACGGCCGGCTCAGCACCGCGCGTACGGCCAGCAACGGATCGATCGGCAGCAGTGCCGCTTCCTTGGCTTCGAACCAGAGTACGCGGTTGCCACCCATGTGCGCGGCGGCCAACTGCGCCGCCTGTGCATTGGTCACCACCGAATCCACGCTCGCATTCTCGCCGCCGAGCAAGGCCAGCCCGAGGCTGGCGCTCAGCGCGTGCGTGCGCCCGTTGAACTGCCATGCCTGCTCGCCGAGCGCTTCGCGGATGTTTTCCGCGGCAGCGGTCAACTCGCGGCGGCTGCGCCGGTTGAGCAGGGTGAAGTAGTGGAAGTCCTGGTATTGCGCGGACAGATCCAGTTCGTCGAGCTGACTGCGCAGCAGGTTGCCGACGTGCGCGTCGAGCGCGGCGAGGCCGGCCAGGCCGATCTGCTCGCGCAGCAGCGCGGCGCGGTCGAGCGCGATGTAGAGCAGCGCCGCGGAGCGGTCGCCGAGCGCGGCTTCGAGTTTTTCGATAAGGATGGTGCGTGAATACAAACCGGTGCGCGCATCGCGTCCGCCGGGTTTGCCGATGATTTCGCGCAGCCAGTGCGCGCGCTGTACACGTGCCTGCACCGCGCCGATCAGGTGCCGCGCCTTTACCGGCTTGAGCAGCACCTCGTCGCCGCCGGCGGCGATCGCGTCGAAACGCTGCGCCGTGCCGCTGGCGTCCACCGCGAGGATGATCGGTACGGCTGCGAATTCGTTTTGCTGGCGAATGAGCTGGATCAGTTCGACGCCGCTGACATCCGGCAGGTCGTGGTCGATGACGATGACGTCGGGGCGGAAATCGCCGATCGCCGCGAGCGCCGCCTGGCCGTTGCCGACCAGGCGCGCGGTCATGCCGCGCTCGACCAGCGCACGCGCGGATTCGGCGGCATGGGCGCGGTCGGATTCGGCCAGCAGCACGCGCCATTCCGGCTGCGCGTCGGTGTGCAGGAGCTCGTCGAGTTTGCCGATCACGCGCAGGGAATCCACCGGCGCGCTGAACAAGGCGGCGGCGCCTGCGCGCATGGCCAGCAAGCGGTGGCCCAGGTCGCCGTCCGGCGATACCGCGAGCACCGCCGGCAGGCGCTCGCCATTCAAACCCATGCCGGCATACTGTACTGCGACGCGCGCCATCACGCGCAGTTTGCGCGCATCCACCAGCAGCGCGCCCGGAATCGCATGGGCGAGAAAATCTAGCAGCGCCGCGGCTTCGGCGAACTCGCGCACATCGTAGCCGCGTTCGCGCAGTCCTTCGGCGAGTCCGGGTACCGTGGCTGGAGCGATGCCTACCAGACACACCGCGCGCGGCAGATGGGTCGGGCGCGCGGCGGGTTCCGCGGGTTCTTCCGATGCGGCCGCCGCAGCTGCCGGCGGTCCGGTTTCGGCGTGCGCCGGCGGTTCGGGTTCGGCCGTGGCCGGGCGTGGCACCGACTCGACCGGCGCACGCGCGCCAGGCAGGGCATGCACCGCCGCCGTTTCGGTGGCCGACAAATCAGTCAGTACCGCGCCGAGGTGGTTGACCATCTCGGCGAGCTTGCCCAGCGCCTTGGCGTTGGGCGCCAAGCCATCATCGACGAAAGAGCACAGGTAGGCAGCCAGTTCCAGTGCCGAGCCGCTCACGTCTTCCAGACCAAGGCGCTCGCTGGTGTCGGCGATCTGGTCGATCTCCTCGCCCAGCTTGCGCGCCGCGATCTGATCCCAGCCGCCCTGCGCCAAGGGCTGCCAGCGCCGCACGAGCGCAAGGCAACGCTCGCGGAGTTCATCCCGCGCGTGTTGCGCACCGCTCAGCGTGGTGGTGTCCTGACCGCTCATCCCATTCCAAGCCCCTGTCAGGCCGATTCAGTGTAGCGCTGTCGTGGCAACAGTGCAGGATTCGTCTGTGCAAGGGCGTGCTGGCGCTCACATTTTGCAGGATTGACGCCGGGATATGCGCAACCGGCACAAAGGGTTTAGCATCGTGCGAGGCGTGGGAGACGGCGATGAAAAAGCATGGGCACTGGTGGTTCACCCTTCTGTTCATCTGGGCTCTGGCCTACGATCTGGCGGTTTGGGGTGCCGCCGGCCGGTTGCCGGGCATCGGCGAGCACTTGCAGGCGTCGGCGCAGCGCCAGGCCCTGCTCGCGCACATCTACATGAGCGCCGGGGGGGAGTTGGACGCCGCCGTGCCCATGCTGGACGACTGGGGCACGCAGCGCGCGCAGATCGCGCTGTCCGAGGGATTTGCGCGCATCAAGGAAGACCCGATGGTGTCGATGGACCTGATCTTTTCCAACACCTGGAACAGTACCCACGCCACGCTCAAGTTCATGTACTGGGCAGCGCCGGTGTTCGGCGTGATCGCACTGGTGCTGTGGTCACGGCGACCGAAGAAGGTCAGCCTCATGGACGGGCGCTGAAACGATCGTTTCAAGATGTCGCCGCCGCTGCGTGCGAAAAATTTCATTTTAGTAAAAATACACAAAAGTATACAAACGCCGCGATTCTCCCGCGCAGGTGTCGCGCATCCCTGCGCCGAATTCGGCAGAACCGGCACAAGCCCTTTGTCCATGCGGGTCACATGACTTCCGGCAGGGGTCGTCCCGGTCTTGTCCCGTGGCGGCAATTTATCCTTCTGGATGTCCAAATCCGGCAGGACTGGCCAACCGTTGTTGTCCGGACTTTATTGTTGCGTAGCAATAAAATAATATCAAAATCAGTTACTTAGCGGCAGTTTTTTCTTGACGAGCGGTGCTACGACTGTTAGCTTGCCCCGCGTTTTGGGAGTACGGCGTACTCTCGAAGCTATCTCGACGGATTCGATCGCGGACGTTCCGGACAACCGGACGCTCGCAACGGCGCGTGCGTCCCGGCTACTCGCAGGCCGGGCCCGCGCCGGATCGGATCGCGAGGCGCGAAGGATCGCCGAGGCACCGCGGCCGGTCGCGGACATTCCATCAAACCGTACGGGAGAGGTTTCATGAAACGAAGTCTGTTGATGACCGCTGTCGCGGCGACCCTGTTGGGGTTGTCCGGTGGCGCCGCCCTGGCAAGCGGCAACGGCAACCCCTATTCGCCGAGCTATGGTCATGCCTACCGGCATGGCGCGATTCCCACGCGTGCCGTGCAGAAGAAGATGAAGGTCTGGGATGCCACGCATCCGAGCCTGCTGGCGGCAACCGGCACGAACACGCTGTACTACGGCGGCGGCACAAGCAGCAGCAGCCAGGGCAGTGTCGGCGTGATGAACGGCATCACCAAGGTGTACTTGGTGTTCTACGGCAGCGGCTGGGGTACGCAGAGCACGAATGGCAGTGGCGATGCGGTGTTTTCCGGCGATCCGAACGGCGCCGCGCAAGCCGCCCAGGAAATGTTCAAGGGCATCGGCACCGGCAGCGAGTTGTGGTCGGCGGATCTGACCCAGTGGTGTCAGGGCATTGCCTCGGGTTCTTCGAGCTGCCCCTCCGGTACCCCGGCTTCCAGCTTCGTGCCTTATCAGGCTGGCGGAATTCTTGCCGGCGTGTGGGAAGACACCAGTGCGACCACGCCGATCAACGCCACCGGTGCTCAAATGGCACAGGAAGCGATCAATGCCGCGGCGCATTTCGGCAACACCACGGCGGCGTCGAACCGCCACGCCTACTACGTGATCATGTCGGCGACGGGCGACGATCCGGACAACTACCAGAGCCCGACCCAGGGCTATTGCGCGTGGCACGACTGGAACGGCGATTCGAGCCTGTCCGGCGGCGCGGTGTCGTCACCGTATGGTGATGTCGCCTTCAGCAACCAGCCCTACAACATCGACCAGGGGTCCAGTTGCGGCGTCGGCTTCGTCAACAGTCCCGGCACGCTGGACGGCTGGACCATGACCCTCGGCCACGAGTGGCACGAAATGGTGTCAGACCAGTTCCCGGCGGGTGGCTGGACTGCTACCAGCGGCCAGGAAAATTCCGACGAGTGTGCGTGGATTGCGGCCGGTTCGGCCGGCGGTGCCGCGAACGTGGTCATGGGTACCGGTACGTTCACCGAACAGGCAAGCTGGTCGAACGACACGAACGCCTGCTCCATATCGCATCCGATCGTCAGCCACGGCAGCACGGGCGGCACGCCGACGGCCAGCTTCACTGACACGATCAGCGGTTTGACCGTTAGCTTCACCGACACTTCGACCGACTCAGGCGGAACCATTTCGTCCTGGTCGTGGAATTTCGGCGACAGCAGCACTTCCACAGCGCAGAATCCGAGCCACGCCTATGCGGCCGGCGGCACCTATACGGTAAGCGAAACGGTGACCGACGGCGTCAGTGGCAAGACCAGCTCGATATCGCATTCGGTGACGGTCACCGCTCCGGGTGGCACGCCAACGGCCAACTTCAGCTTCACCACGAATGGCCTGACCGCGAACTTCACCGACAGCTCCACCGATTCGGGCGGCACGATCGGCTCGCATTCGTGGAATTTTGGTGATAGCAGCACCTCGACGGCGACCAGCCCGAGCCACACCTATGCGGCGGCCGGCACCTACAGCGTATCCGAGACTGTCACCGATAGCGTGAGCGGCAAGACCAGCTCGAAGACCGCGTCAGTGACCGTGGCCAGCGCCGGCGGTACGCCGACGGCCAACTTCACCGATACGATCAGCGGCCTGAGCGTCAGCTTCACCGATACTTCGACCGATTCGGGCGGCTCGATCTCGTCCTGGTCGTGGAATTTCGGCGACAGCAGCACGTCGACCACACAGAGCCCGAGCCACACCTATGCCGCGGCCGGCACCTATAGCGTGAGCGAAACGGTGACCGACAGCGTCAGCGGCAAGACCAGCTCCAAGACCGCGTCCGTCACCGTGACGAGCGGTGGTGGCGGCGGCAACGTGCTGCAGAACGGCGTGGCGGTAACGGGTCTGTCCGCGACCACCGGCAACCAGCTGAACTACACGATGGTTGTGCCGGCTGGCGCCACCGGGCTGTCGTTCGCGATCTCCGGCGGTACCGGCGATGCGGACCTGTACGTCAAATTCGGTTCCGCGCCGACACTGACGAGCTACGACTGCCGTCCGTACATCACCGGCAATAACGAGACCTGTAACATCGCCACCGCGCAGGCCGGCACCTACTACGTCATGCTCAATGCCTATGCCTCGTTCAGCGGTGTCTCGCTGGTCGGCAAGTACACGGCTGGTGGCGGTGGTGGCGGCGGCGGCGGCTCGCAGCTGCTCGGCAACACCGGCTTCGAAACCGGCTCGGCTGCACCGTGGACGATGACCAGCGGCGTGTTGTGCGACAGCTCCTGCGGTGAATCTCCGCACGCTGGGACGTATTACGCCTATCTGGACGGCTACGGCTCCACGCACACCGATACCGTGTCGCAGAGCGTCACGATCCCGTCGGGCGTGAGCAAGGGTACGCTGCAGTTCTACCTGCACATCGATACCGCGGAGACCACGACGACGGCCAAGAACGACACGTTCACCGTGACGCTGGGTTCGACGACTGTGGCCACGTTCTCGAATCTGAACGCCGCATCCGGCTATCAGGTGCACTCCTACACCGTCAATGTGACGCCGGGCTCGAGCCTCAAGCTCACATTCACGGGCAAGGAAAACTCGTCGCTGCAAACATCGTTTGTAATCGACGACGTCACCTTCAACGTGCAGTAAGCGTTACCGGGCGGGCCGCGCACCAGCGCGGCCCGTCTTTTTGCTGACATGTGCAGGCCGCACAATGCGGCCTGCATAAGCCGGGCTGTGCGATGGGGATCGCAGCGGTTCCGGACAGGGGCTGGGGGCGGGTGTGCCGGGCGTACTGTCATCGCGTTCGGCTCGCGTGCCCGTTACAAGCGATGACTCCTGACGACGACGTTTGGGAGATGGACCATGTCCCGTAGCTTGCTTTTGCGCACGATTGCGCGCTGCACGGCGGTTGCCGCGCTTGCGCTGAGCGCTTTTTCGGCTTTTGCCCTGGATCAATTCCACGGCGTCGAACCCGACGCCGAACACGAAGCATTGGTGGCCACGCCCAATGCCAGCACCGGCAGTTGCGGTGTGGAACGCTGGTCGGTAAAGACCGGCACCGATGCCGACGCCGGATTGGTGAACCTGACCAACCCGCAGAACAACACGATCGTGACGCTGCGCAGTTGGACGGCGCCGAACCCGATTCCGCCGAACAACCGCGTGTCGCCTTACGAGACCACCACCTGGGTGCTCGATGCCACCCTGGTCGAATACAAGCTTGAAAACGATTCGGACTATCACCTGGTAATCCAGGATGCGTCCGGCAACACCATGATCGCCGAGATTCCCGATCCTGCCTGCGTCGGCGCTGGCAGCCCGTTCGCGGCCGACATCCAGAACACGCGGGCGCAGTTCGACGCGAAATACACCGCGACAACCAGTTTCCAGACCGCCAACATTCCGGTGCAGCTCACGGGCGTGGGCATGTTCGACTTCCTGCACGGCCAGACCGGTGTGGCACCGAATGGCATCGAACTGCACCCGGTGCTCGGCATCGTGTTCAACCCGAGCGGCGGCGGAACGCCCGATTTCGCGCTCTCGATCGCGCCGCAGAGCGTGAGCGTGAATCAGGGTGCCAGCGCCAGCACCACGGTTTCGGTGACGCCGTCAAACGGATTCGGCAGCGCCGTGGCGTTCAGTGCCTCCGGTTTGCCGTCCGGCGTGACTGCATCCTTCAGTCCGGCAAGTTCGGCGGCGTCGACCACGCTCACCCTGACCGCCGACAGCACGGCCGCGGCGGGATCGGCCACGGTTACGGTTACCGGCACGTCCGGAAGTCTCGCGCACACGGCGACCGTCAACCTTGCCGTGGTCGCCAGCGGCAGTAGCGGTTCGACCGCTGTATACAATTCCACATTGCTGGCGCCGGAATGCGCGAGCGTCGGCGCGTCCTGCGATTCCGGCACCTTGCTGGTCGGACGCGGCACGTTGTCCGGCGGCGCCGAACCGAATCAGCCGAATACGATCAACAACTCATGCGCAGACGGCAATTCCGGCACCTTCCATTCGGATGAGTCCGATGATCGCATCGTGATCAGTTCCACCGACGGCGGCCCGCTGACCGCGGGCAAGACCGCGCAGGTGAGCGCGACGGTGTGGGCCTACAGCACGGCTGATGCGCTGGATCTGTATTCGGCCGCGGATGCGACCAATCCGAGCTGGACCTTCCTCAGCACGATCACGCCGTCGGCGGCGGGCGCACAGACGCTGTCGACCACGTTCACGCTGCCGGTCGGTGGCTTGCAGGCGGTGCGCGCGCACTTCCGCTACCAGGGTAGCGCCGCGCCGTGCAGCACCGGCAGCTATGACGAATCCGACGACCTGATCTTCGCGGTGTCCTCGACCGCGCCGGCGCCGGATTTCTCGATCGCGGCGGCGCCGGCATCGCTGAGCATCGCGCAGGGCGCCAGCGGCACCAGCGCGGTGGCGATATCGCCGCAGAACGGCTTCGGCAGCAGCGTCGCGCTGAGCGCATCGGGCCTGCCGTCCGGCGTGACTGCGTCGTTCAGCCCGGCAAGCACGACCGGCTCGAGCACGCTGACACTGAGTGCGAGCAGCACGGCGGCGACCGCAACGGCGACGGTGACGATTACGGGCACTTCCGGATCGCTGACGCACACCACGACGCTGAATCTAACCGTGAATGCGGCGGCCACCGGTGGCACGCCGACAGCCAGCTTCACGGATTCCGTGAATGGACTTGCGGTTGCTTTCACCGATACCTCCACCGACTCGGGCGGAACGCTCTCGTCTTGGTCGTGGAATTTCGGCGACGGCAGCACATCGGCAACGCAGAATCCGAGTCACACCTATGCGGCGGCGGGGACGTTCAGCGTCTCCGAGACGGTGACCGACGGCGTCAGCGGCAAGACCAGCACGGCGACCCACTCGGTCACGGTTAGCGGTGGCGGCGGCTCCAGCCAATTGCTCGGCAACACCGGCTTTGAAACCGGCAGCGTAACGCCGTGGACGGCGAGTTCCGGAATCCTGTGCAGCAATAGCGGTTGTTCAGGCGAATCCGCGCACGCCGGTTCGTGGTTCGTCTGGCTCGACGGTTACGGCACCACGCACACGGATACCCTGTCGCAGACAGTGACGATCCCGGCCGGCAAGACCGCGGCGACCCTGCAGTACTACCTGCACATCGACACGGCCGAGACCACTACCACGTCGGCCTATGACAAGCTCAACGTGCAGGTGTACTCGAGTTCTGGAACGCTGTTGAAGACGATCCGCACGTTCTCGAATCTGAATGCAGCGTCGGGTTACACGGTGCACACCGACAGTCTGGCCGCCTACATCGGTCAGACCGTGAAGATCCAGTTCACCGGTACGGAGGACTCGTCGAACCAGACCTCGTTCGTGCTCGACGACATCACCCTGACAGTGCAATAAGCGAAACGAAACGGGCCGCACAACGCGGCCCGTCCTTGTGACTGACTTGCCAGGGCCGCGCGAGCGGCCCTTTTTTTCAACTCGCCTCGAAGCGGTTCGCCTCGCGGTTCTTGCGCACTCGCGCCGGATCCCACACACGCCCGTTCATGGCAATGTAGACGCCGTCGGGCAAGGCCTGAATCGCGCCGACCGCGCAGCCGATGTTGAACACCGCATCCGAACCCTGAAAACGCGCGGGATTGAGCGCGCCGGTCAGGACGATGGTCTTGCCCGGGATGCCGGCGAGCGCGCGCGCGGTCTCCACCATCGTGTCGGTGCCGTGCGTGACCAGCACGTGGCGGTGCGGCTGCGCGAGTATCGTGCGTCGGATCAGGTCGCGGTCGGCATCGTCCATGTGCAGGCTGTCCTTGCGCATCAGCGCGATCACCTCGAACGCGAACGCGACGCCGAGCTGGGTCAGGATCTCGCCGATCTGCGGCGCGCCGATTTGGTACGCGGACTTGTCGTCGAAATAAATCTTGTCGATGGTGCCGCCGGTGGCGACGATGGTCAGGTGCTGGAGCATGGTGTGACCCTCAATAACTGTCGCCAGCCAGGATCTGCGCGTCGCGCAGGCCGTCGGATTTCAGGCGCAACAGGCCGTGGTCGGCGAAGCGGCGCGCGGCGGCGGCGGGGCGCGGATCATTCTCGGCGCGCAGCGCCCATTCGGCGTGGCGCGCGAGCAGGGACAGGGCGAGCATGCGCGCAAGCCCGAACGCGAGTTCGCGGCCGCCGGCTTCAAGGCGCTCGCGCTCGCCGGTCGAAGCCTTCTGCAGCCATTCGGCGATGCGCGTCGCCGCCTCGCGTGCGGCGCGCGCGCAGGCTTCGAGTTCCGGCGCCTGCACCTGCGACAGAATCGTGCGCTGCGCCGAGAGCAGCGGCTGCAAGCCGCCGGCGGCACGCAAGGCGCGCAGGAAATCCAGCGCCTGCACGTTGCTCGCACCTTCCCAGATCGGCCACACCTGCGCGTCGCGCAGCAGTTGCGGAATACCGCTGTCTTCCAGATAACCGACGCCGCCGATGCACTCGCAGGTTTCCGACGCGATCGCGACGGCAAGCTTGCCTGTCCACAACTTGGCCAGCGGCGTGAGCAGGCGCAGCAGATTCTGCTGCGCCTCATCGGCTTGTCCCACCTGCACCCGACCGAGCAGTTCGGTGACGAAAAAGACGAGATGGAAAGCGGCTTCGAATTCGGCCTGCATGCCGGCGAGCGTGTCCTGGAACAGCGGCTGTTCGGCGAGCGGCTTGCCGAATGCGACGCGGCGGTTCGCGTAATCGCGCGCCAGCGCGATGCAGCGGCGCATGGTCGCCAGCGCGCCGACCGCATTCCAGGTGCGTGTGATGTTGAGCACCGGCGCGATCTGGCGCACACCGAACTTCGCCTCGCCGACGAGCTCCGCCGGCGTGCCGTTGAGGTGGATTTCCGCGGTCGGCAATTCGCGCGTGCCGAGCTTGTCCTTGAGCCGGTCGACGACGACGTTGCGCCAGCGCCCATCCGGTTTGCGTGGTTCCAGATAGAACAGCGCGAGCGCGTCCGCTCCGGCCGGCGCACCGGCCGGGCGTGCCAGTACGAGCGCAGCCTGCGCATTGATCGCCGAGGTGAACCACTTGCGTCCGTACAGGCGCCAGCGGCCGTTTTCCTCACGTGCCGTCGTTTCCGTGCCGGCCACGTCGGAGCCGCCGGCGTTTTCCGTCATCCACTGACCGGAAATCCAGAATTGTTCCGGATCGCGGCTCAGGAAATGCGGCAGCGCGCGCTCGATCAGGCGTTGGTTGGCAGAGGCCTTGAGCGCAGTCGCTGCGCCGTCGGTCATCGCCAGCGGACAGGTGTAGAACTCGCTGGCGCAATGGAAAAGGTATACGAGCGAAAATTGATGCACGCGCGCGTGCGCGCCGTGTGTGGCCTCGTGGCCGGCGGCAACGAGGCCGTGGCGCGCGGCCAGCGGTTGCGCGGCGATCCACGCGGGGGTGAGTTCGATGCGGTCGATGCGCTCGCCCCAGACGCTCCACCGCACCAGCCCGGGTTCGGCCGGCGCGCGCGCGCGCGCCAACGCCCACGCACTGGCCGCGTATTCGCCGAGGTCGGTCAGGTCGGATTCGATCGCGCCGAGCATCGTGCGTGGAAGTACACGGCGCAGGTACGAACGCAGGACGCGGTCGTCCAGATATTGGTTGCTCAATACCGGCGCGGCTTGCAGAAACGCCATGTCCGTGTCTCCGCGGGAATGCGCGCACGGTACACGTGCGCGGAAAAATCGACAAGTTGCACATTCACCCCTCCCGCTGTCGGGAGAGGTCGCGCCGAAGGCACGGGTGTGGGTGGGGCTTTAAAAAAGCATCACGGTGATGTCACCCTCACCCCAACCCTTTCCCGCCAGCGGGGGAGGGGGAATCTTTTTTGCGTTGGTAGTGCCGCGCGTCCCAGCCGAGCGCGGCGATGATGATGAGCGTGAGTGTGATTTCGGCGAACGCAAGCCAACGCGCGGTCGCATTCGTGTATGCCGCACTGACGCCGTGGCAGAAATAGAACAGGCCCACGATGCCGCCGACCAGCACGCCGCGGCGCAGGTTGCGGTGAGCGATCCACACACCGGGCACGAGCGGCAGCAGGGCGAGCGCCAGCGTCGGCCAACGCTGCCCGGCAGGCGGAGGCAGCAGCCATCCGTGCCAGAGAATTTGCAGAACGAGCAGTGCGGCGAGCGCCAGCACGCCGGCGTGCAGGATGTTCCAGCGCGATTTCATGCGCCAATCTTCGCCGCGATTTCGGCTACGCGCCGACCGAGCTTGCGCGCCAGCGCGTGTTCGTCCTCGCTGATCGGGCGATCGCCCGAAGTGCCGGCGACGTGACTGGCGCCATACGGCGTACCGCCGGTCGTGGTCGTGTTGAGCGCAGGTTCGGTGAACGGAATGCCGACGATGAGCGCGCCGTGGTGCAACAGCGGCAACATCATCGAGGTCAGCGTGGTTTCCTGTCCGCCGTGCAGGGTCGACGTCGAGGTGAACACCGCGGCTGGTTTGCCGACGAGCGCGCCGGAAGCCCATTCGGCGCCGCTGGAATCGAGGAAGAATTTCAGCGGCGCGGCCATGTTGCCGAAGCGGGTCGGGCTGCCCAAGATGATTCCGGCGCAATCGCGCAAATCCGCGAGCGTCGCATACGGCGCACCGACGGCGGGTTCCGGCGGCTGCGCGGTTTGGGTGACCGGCGCCACCGGCGGCACGCTGCGCAGGCGTGCGTACATACCCGGAATTTCTTCGACGCCGCGGGCGATGTGACGCGCGAGCTGGGCGACGCTGCCGTTGCGGCTGTAGTAGACGATCAGGATTTCGGCCATGGGTTTGGCAGGCAGCGGAGGGATCGGTTAAGTTTGCCAGATCGCGCAAGCATTGCGCTGTCGCCGCGGTCTGTTGAGCATTGCCAAATGCGGAGAATCCGATGAAATATGTGTTCGTGTTGCTGTTGGCTGCGGCGTGGCCGGCATTCGCTGCCGCGCCGAAACCGGAACTGAGCGTGAAAACGCTGAACGGCACCCGTTTCGATCTGGCCGCGCACAGGGGCCAGTGGGTGATCGTGAACTTCTGGGCAACCTGGTGTTCGCCGTGCCTGAAAGAACTGCCGGACATTTCCGCCTTCGTCGCCGCGCACACGGACCGGGTTGCCGCCATCGGCATGGACTTCGAGGACGCCGACAAGGCCGACATCGAGAAATTCCTCAAGTCGCATCCGTTGAGCTATCCGGTATCGATCGTGGATGTCGACAATCCGCCCAGGGATTTCGGCGCGCCCAGAGGCTTGCCCAATACCTTCGTGATCGCGCCCGACGGGCATCTGGCCAAGACCTTTCTCGGTCCGCTGCAGAAGAAGGATCTGGCCGACGTCACCGGCATCCATTGAGCGATGCCCTGTGCGAAGTTCAACGTGCGTGGCCGCGTGCAGGGCGTGTTTTTCCGCGCTTCGACGCGGAATGAGGCGCAGCGTTTGGGCCTGACCGGCTACGCGAAAAACCTGCCGGACGGCAGTGTCGAAGTGCTGGCCTGCGGTGTGGATCCGGCGCTGGACGAACTCGAGCGTTGGCTGCACACCGGCCCGCCCGCGGCGCGCGTGGATGCGGTGACGCGGGAAGGCAGCGATGTCGCGCTGCCGGCTTCGTTTACCATGGTCTGAGACGGATCACTTTTCCGACAGACGCGGCTTCAGGCCCGCCAGATTGCACGGCTTGGTGCGCGCATCCAATTGTGCACAAAGCAACTTTTCCCAGGCGGTGCGACAGGCCGAGGTCGAACCGGGCAGACAAAACACGAAGGTCGCGTTGGCCAGGCCCGCGAAGGCGCGCGATTGCAGCGTGGAAGTGCCGATTTCCTCGTAACTCAACGCACGGAACATCTCGCCGAAACCCGGCATGTGTTTGTCCAGCAGCGGAGCGATCGCCTCCGGCGTGGAGTCGCGGCCGGTGAAGCCGGTGCCGCCGGTGACAATCACGCCATCCACCGCCGCGTCGGCGATCCACGCCGCGACGATGGCGCGCACGAGATAGCAGTCGTCGCGGCAAAGGCGGCGCTCGTGCGAACGATGGCCGGCTTGCGTCAGCGCCGCGCACAGATAATCGCCGGAGGTGTCGTCCTGTGCCGTGCGCGTGTCCGAGACGGTCAGCACGCACAGGCTCAATGGCACGAACTGGTCGCTTGCGCTCATGGACGTGCCTCGAAATTCTCGGGGGAAAGGCCGCGTTCGCTGCGCTGGAACATCGTCGTGAGCGCTGCGGCGAAGTCGCGTGCATAGGCGGTCATGTCGAACAGGCCGGAGCTCGCGCGCAATGCTTCGACGCGGCTGCGCAAAGCGGCCAGCATCGGCGGGAAACGCGCCAGCTGCACGGCCTTGTCGATGTATTCCTGATCCGACGCCGCGTTCATTTCGTCCATGCCCAGATGGTGGTTGAGGCTGCCGGCCACGCGCGAGGCGAAGGTCTGACCGGGCTGGGTCAGGACCGGGCAGCCCGTCCACAGCGCATCGCAGGCGGTGGTGTGCGCGTTGTACGGATTGGTGTCGAGGAACAGGTCGACGACGCGGTAGCGCGCCAGATGTTCCGCGTGCGGCACGCGCAGCGCCAGCAGCAGGCGGCGCGGATCCACACCGACGGCCTGCGCGGCGCGGCGCAGATGTTCGTCGGCACCGCTTCCCGGCGGCCCGGCGAGCAGCCACAAGACGCTGTCCGGCGTGGCCTTGAGGATCTTCATCCAGCGCGCAAAACTGCGCAAAGTATACTTCCAGGAGTGGTTGAAACAGGCGAACACGATGCCGCCGGCGGGCAACCCGTAACGTGCCCGCGGTGGTGCATCGCCGAGTGTGCGCGTGGTGTCGGACGGCTGGTAGCAGCGCGGCAGCCAGGCGATCTTTTCGCTGTAGTGCGCGCGCTGTTCGGGCGGGATCAGGAAGTGGTCGGCGATGAGGTAGTCGCACCAGGGCGCGCCGAGCGTGCCCGGATAGGCGAGCCAGTTCACCTGCACGCGCGCCGGGCGCAGGGCGAAAAGTTCCGGCCTGGCGTCTTCGCAATAGCCGTCCAGGTCGATCAGGATGTCGGGCCGATCCTCGCGCAGCTTGAGCAGCATGCCATCGAGCGCGCGCGAGGACAGCTCGCGGAATTCGCCGAATGCCGCCGCCAGCCGCTTGCGCAGGGGGCTGCCGTCGTCCGGCGTCGTCGCGTAGCCGATCGTGTGCAGCGCATGCCCGCGCAGGCGTTCGATCAGTTCCACGATCAACAGCGCGGTCGGGTGCTGACCGAATCCCGCAGACACGAAACCCACGCGCAGCGGGCCTTCGCGGCGGCCGTGCGGGCGCGGGCCGAGGCGTTGCTGCAGCGGCTCGATTTCCTGTTCGCGCTGCGCGGCAAACGCACGCGCGCAGGCCAGTTGCTGTGCGGGCGTGGTGTCTTCCACGAGCATCGAGAACGGTGTGATGCCCGGTGCGCCGGCGTCGAGGCCGGCGAGCAGGCGCCGCGACAGCGGCGGCAGCGCGCGCCAGTCGCACAGGCGCCGGTGCAGATAGGCCAGTTGCGACAGCGCCGGGAAGTGATCCGGCGCGAGCGCGAGACACGCTTCGAAGGCGCGTACCGCCGCGGCGAAATGGCCCTCCTCGTCCTGGGCGAGGCCGAGTTGGAACTGGTATTGCGGATTCGACGGCGCCAACCGCGCGGCCTCGCGCCAGGCATCCAGTGCGCCGGGTTTGCGCACGGCGTGGAGCACGTTGCCGAGAATGAAATGCGCGTCTGCCCAATGCGGTGCTAGCCGGACAGCGCGTTGCGCGCTGGCCTCGGCGCGGTTGAGCTGGCGCACGGAGAGCAGGGCCGCGGCCTGGTTGACCCAGGCGCGCGCATAATCCGGGCGTTGCGTAATCGCCTTGGCGAAGCATTCGGCCGCGCCGTAATAATCGCCGCGCGCGTCGAGCAGGCTGCCGAGGTTGTTCAGGGCCGCAGCGTGGTGCGGCGACAGCGTCAGTGCGTGGCGCAGGGCGCGCTCGGCCTCGCCGAATTCGCGCTGTGCGGTATGCAGACTGGCCAGGTTGCACCAGTTCTCGACCGATTGCGGCGCCAGTTTCAGGGCCTGATCCAGCGCGCGGCGCGCCGTGTCGAATTCGCCCTGCTGCAAGGCGCAAACGCCTGACAATCGCCACAATTCCGGTTGTTCCGGATAGCGCCTGAGGAGGATTTCGGCGCGCGCGCGCGCCGGACCGAGTTCGCCCTGCGACAACAGTTCGATCAGTTCCGTCAAACCCTGACTGAGTGCCGGGTCGAAGCTCATGGCGCGCTCCGCAGCGGGATGCGCATGTTGCCACAAAGCGTGGATTTACGCCGACAGCGCCTGCATCTGCTCCGCCTGGTATTCGCGTGCCAGCGGATCGAGCAGGGCGTCCAGGTCGCCGCCGAGGATTTCCGGCAAGCGGTGCACGGTCAGGCCGATGCGGTGGTCGGTGACGCGGTTCTGCGGAAAATTATACGTGCGGATCTTCTCGCTGCGGTCGCCGGAGCCGACCTGCAGGCGACGGCTGTCGGCCTGCGCAGCGGTCTGTTTGGCGCGCTGTTCGTCGAGCAGACGTGCCTTGAGCAGGGACAACGCGCGCGCGCGGTTCTTGTGCTGGCTGCGCTCGTCCTGGCATTCGACGACGATGCCGCTTGGCAGATGCGTGATGCGGATTGCCGAATCGGTCTTGTTGACGTGCTGGCCGCCGGCGCCGGAA